>NZ_DFMZ01000030.1:0-38410 GCF_002375825.1 Aneurinibacillus sp. UBA3580 | reverse complement strand
AAGAGCGTCTTGTGGACGAATATGTTTCTCTGCTCCGTGTAACAGAAGTGGATATGCGTGATAAAGAAATCCGCCTTGAACTAGGCAATTATTTCAAAGAAAATGAATAACATGGAGGGATTTTGTATGGAACAGATTTCTACCAATCAGGCTCCGGCTGCCATCGGCCCTTATTCGCAAGCCATCAAAGTCGGCAACTTTCTCTATACATCCGGTCAAATTCCATTGACGCCTGAAGGGGAGCTTGTGACAGGCGATATTGTGGCACAGACGAATCAAGTATTCGCCAACCTGAAAGCCGTTCTGGCCGCGGCGGGTGCAACGCTGAATAACGTGGTAAAAGTAACGGTATTTGTAAAAGACATCAACGATTTTGCTGTGATTAATGAAATCTATGGAGAACATTTCGGCGAACATCGTCCGGCCCGTTCCCTGGTGGAAGTGGCGCGGCTGCCGAAAGATGTCTCTTTGGAAATCGAATTGGTTGCTGTGCTGTAATATTAATAATATGTCAATAGGGTAAAATGCCAAAATTGAGAAAAAGCAAAAAATTTTTTTCGAAGAGAGGAAGGATTTTTTCCGCCTTTGTTGAATTACAGTTATCAAGCTTCTGATAATTGGAAAAAGGTGGTGAGCAGACATGGAAGTAACGGACGTAAGACTCCGCCGTGTAAACACTGATGGCCGCATGAAAGCGATTTGCTCGATTACGATTGATAACGAATTCGTAGTGCATGACATTCGTGTCATCGACGGCAACAACGGTATGTTTGTTGCAATGCCGAGCAAGCGTACTCCAGAAGGAGAATTCCGCGACATCGCACATCCTATCTCTTCGTCTACTCGCGAGAAGATTCAAGCCGCTGTTCTGGCTGAATACGAACGTGTAGGAGAAACAGAAACAACCGAAGAAGAACTGGTGGAAGAGGGAGCTTAATTCTCAGTTGCATCAATCAAAGGGGCCTTTAGTAGAGGGGGGCCTCTTTTCTTTTGGAAGTTTGAGAGAATGGGGACAAGAAGTAACGAAGAAAAAAGATATAGTTTTCTAGATATACTCTTTTCGTTGATTTGCAAAAAAAGGATGCGGTCTTTTTGCATCTCTTTCGCGACGTATCTTGAAATAGCAAGACAATTAAGATATAGTCATTGTGGAACTTATCGAAGTGGGAGGATACCATGTCAGATAAATTTGCGGTTGTATTGGCTGCAGGCCAGGGAACACGAATGAAATCGAAGTTATACAAAGTACTGCATCCCGTTTGCGGTAAACCGATGGTTCAACATGTCGTCGACAGCCTGAAAGAATTGCAGATGGATGGCATCGTTGTTGTTGTCGGCCATGGAGCGGACAAGGTGAAAGAGCAACTGGGCAGCGGTGTCGAGTATGCAATGCAGGAAGAACAATTGGGAACTGCACACGCGGTCATGCAGGTAGCTCCGATTTTGAAAGGGAAAAAAGGAACGACACTCGTTCTGTCAGGCGATGAGCCACTAATTAGTTCTGAAACGTTGAAAGCGCTGATGGCGCATCATGAGGCCAATCAGGCGGCAGCAACCATTCTGACCCGCATCATGGACAACCCGACCGGATACGGCCGGATTATCCGAGGCGAAGATGGCGGAGTAGAGCGCATTGTCGAACAGAAAGACGCAACCGAAGAAGAACAGCGCGTCCAAGAGATCAACACAGGTACATACTGTTTCGATAATGAAAAGCTGTTCGCTGCATTGGAGAAAGTGGATAATAATAATGCGCAGGGTGAGTATTATCTCCCGGATGTAATTGAGATTTTTAAAAGCCAGGGAGAACGAATCGAGGCATCCATAACAGAAGAAATTACCATTGGTGTTAATGATCGAGTAGCGCTGGCCAAAGCTGAAGCGATGATGAGAGAGCGCATTCTTACCAAACATATGAAAGAAGGCGTTACCATTATCGATCCGTCCAATACGTACATCGAAGCCGATGTGGTCATTGGCCGGGATTCGATTATTTACCCGGGTACGTTGATTGGTGCAGGAACCACGATTGGCGAAGACTGCATTATCGGTCCGCACACTCAACTGAAAAATTGCCGGGTGGGCGACCGAGTGGAGATTAAACAGTCGGTACTGATGGATAGCCGAATCGACAGCGATGCCACCGTGGGACCGTTTGCGTACATTCGCCCGAATTCTCATATCGGAGAAGGTGCGAAAGTGGGCGATTTTGTCGAGATTAAGAATACTTCACTGGGCAAAGGAAGCAAAGTATCGCACCTGACGTATCTTGGCGACGCGGAAGTGGGCGCGGATGTGAATGTCGGCTGCGGTACGGTGACAGTAAACTATGATGGTGTGAATAAGCACAAAACGGTAATTAAAGATCATTCTTTCATAGGCTGCAACGCGAATCTTGTAGCTCCGGTAACCGTAGGGGAAGGCGCTTATGTAGCCGCAGGATCTACGATAACGGACGATGTGCCGGATGGAGCGCTGGCAATCGCCCGCGAGCGTCAGACAAATAAAGAAGATTACGCGAAAAAAATTATAAAGAAATAATAAGTATTCAAAGGTATGGAGGTTTAACATCAGTCATGGCGAATTATCGCGACCCGAAATTGAAAGTCTTTACTTGTAATGCAAACCCGGCTTTAGCGAAAGAAATTGTAGATCACATCGGTCTTCCGATGGGAAATGCACAAGTTGTACATTTCAGCGATGGGGAAGTTCAGATTAAATTAAACGAAAGCGTACGTGGTGCCGATGTGTTCGTTATTCAATCCACCAGCGCACCTGTAAACGAACATCTGATGGAACTGCTGGTTATGGTGGATGCGCTGAAGCGCGCTTCCGCGAAGAGCATTAATGTAGTGATTCCTTATTACGGCTACGCTCGCCAGGACCGTAAAGCACGGGCCCGTGATCCGATTACGGCGAAGCTGGTTGCCAATTTGATTGAAACAGCCGGGGCGCATCGCGTCATTACCATGGACCTCCATGCTACGCAAATTCAAGGATTTTTCGATATTCCGGTGGATCACCTGCTCGGTGTACCGATTCTCGGCAAGCATTTCGCTGAGAAAGAGCTCGAAGATGTTGTCGTCGTTTCTCCGGATCATGGCGGGGTAACGCGTGCAAGAAAGCTGGCTGAACGTTTAGAAGCGCCGATTGCGATCATTGATAAACGTCGTCCGGAGCCAAATGTAGCGGAAGTCATGAACATTGTCGGTAACATTGAAGGGCGTACCGCTATCATTATCGACGACATTATCGATACGGCAGGTACGATTACGCTGGCGGCGAACGCGCTGATGGAAGCGGGCGCTAAAGCGGTGTATGCTTGCTGTACACATCCGGTACTGTCCGGCCCGGCCATCGAGCGTATCGAGAATTCGAGCATCAAAGAACTGATTGTAACAAATACCATTCCGCTCGGACCTGAGAAGCAAAGCAGCAAAATTAAGGCGTTGTCTGTAGCGCCGATTATCGGGGAAGCGATTATTCGCGTACATGAAGAATTGTCTGTAAGTAAGCTGTTTGACTAAATTTCGCTTGGTTTGTGATTGACTCTCCGCTAGATTGGGTAAAGTAAATAATGATTTTCTTACGAACCTTATAGCAGGAGGGGAATTTTATTATGGCAATGGAATTACAAGCGCAAAAACGACAGGTGGGGCCGCGTTCGGCGCTAACGGAGCTGCGAAACAAAGGAAAAATTCCCGCCGTTGTATACGGAACCGATGTAGAAAGTGAACCGATTGCGATTGAAGAAAGTCAATTTCACCAGCTTGTGAATCAGCAAGGTTTGAACCGTGTAGTTAAACTGAACGTAGACGGGAAATCTCTGAATGTCATGATTAAGGATGTGCAGAGCGACCCGATTAGGAATAAGGTGCTGCACCTGGACTTCAGCAAGATCAATATGAATGAAAAAACCGATACCAGCGTGTCCATCGTACTGGAAGGGGAAGCGGAAGGCGTGAAGGATGGTGGTGTGCTTCAGCATACGATGCGTGAGCTGAACATCAGATGTCTGCCGGGCGAAATCCCGGACAATGTTACGTACAACATTGAGAAACTGACGGTTGGTGATACGGTAACGGTTGCCGACTTAACGGTGCCAAATGGCGTCGAAATATTGGATGCACCTGAATCAGTTGTCTTGACTATTGTACCGCCGCAAGCTGAGCCGGTAGAAGAAGAAACGACTGTGGGGGAAGCTGAGGAAACGGATGCAGAAGCGGGCGATGAAGAGAACGGTTCCGGTGATGCAGTGCCGAATAAAGGTCAGGAATAATGTGTTGAACGAGTCTATCGTTCAAAAAGCGTAACCGCACGGTTGCGCTTTTTCAGTGTATACAATAAGGAGAGACAACTATGAAAGTAATTGTGGGGTTGGGTAATCCGGGCAAGCAATATGAAATGACACGGCATAATGTCGGATTTTGGGCCATCGACCGCCTTGCGGATGAATGGAATATTGCGTTGACCCAGGGGAAATTTAAGGGGCTTATCGGTGAAGGAAGGGCTGGCACGGAGAAAGTACTGCTTGTGAAGCCGATGACGTATATGAATCTGTCCGGTGAATGCGTCGGGCCTTTGCTTCATTTCTATAAGCTAGATCCGGAAGAAGATTTGTTGGTAATCTATGACGATCTTGATTTACCGTGCGGGAAAATTCGTCTGCGGATGAAAGGAAGTTCCGGCGGTCATAACGGCATGAAATCTTTAATTGCCCATCTGGGCACGGAAGAATTCAAGCGGATTAAAGTCGGTATTGGGCGCCCTGCGCCGGGTCGAAAAGTAGTCGATCATGTGCTTTCGACGTTCCCGCCTGAGGAATTAGCCGATGTACAGGAAGCTGTCAAGCGTTCAGTAGAAGCCGCCAAAGCGTGGATGGAAATTTCTTTTTTGCGTGTTATGAATCAATTTAACTAGCTTTCGTATGTCACGTCCGCCTTCTGGGAAGAATAAGGTATGAGAATAACATATTACCGGGAGGCATAAATATGGCGATACGATATATCTGTCCGCATTGCGGAACGCTGCATGCGGCGATTGACCATCCCGAAGCGACGGAAGAGAAGCTGGGGTTTCATTTCTTGACCCAGGAAGAGAGGAAACATATAATTAGCTATGAAGCAAACGGGGACATGGTGGCAAACATAACATGTGAATATTGTAGTGAAGCCATTCACCGTTATCCTGAGCTTACGTATCCTTTACAATAAGGTAGCATACAGGCCTTGGCTTTTTGCTAAGGCTTATTTTTGCATTTGTGGACGCAATCGCAAGAGAGGAGGAAGAGTGATTGCAGGGTTTGGTAGAGAGGTTTAAACGCGACGGCGAGTTTGAAGCGATCGTTGACAGTTATAGACGGGGCCTGCGCGAGCAACTGGCATCCGGATTAAGCAATTCCGCCCGGCAGCTATTCTATGCTGCGTTGTATCAGACGATGGAGCGTCCTCTTGTTATTGTGACGCATAACATGTTCCAGGCCCAGAAGGTATATGACGACATGAATCAACTGTTGCCGGCGGATGAAGTTTGGCTGTATCCCGCCAATGAGATGGTCATTTCGGAAATATCCATTTCCAGCCCTGAGACGCTTAGTCAGCGCATCGAGGTATTGAACGCGCTTTCTGAAGGTAAAAAAGGAGTGCTTATTGTGCCTTATGCCGGTGTCCGCCGTTCTGTCGTGCCGGTAGAAGAGTGGAAGAGGGTACAATATCCGATTTCTGTGGGCGGCGAAATTCAATTGGAAGACTTCCTCGAAAAAATGATAGCCCTTGGCTACGAGCGTGTTGAAATGGTAGAAACACGCGGTGAAATTAGTGTACGCGGTGGTATCATTGATATTTTTCCTGTTTACATGACGCATCCCGTACGGATTGAATTGTTCGACACCGAGGTTGATTCTATCCGGACATTCGATATTTCCAATCAGCGGTCTATCGAGAATTTGCAAGGGATTATAATTGGTCCTACAAGGGAAGTATTCGGAAGCAAAGAAGTCTTTGTCCAGGCCGCGGAGAGGCTGGAACAACATATGAACGCGACCCTTCCGAAAGTCAAAATGACACAGGTCAAGGAATTGATTGTTGAGAAAGTCGGTTGGGAGATTGAACAGCTGCGTCAGGGCCATTCGTTTACCGGAATCTATAAATATATTTCTTTCTTATATGATACACGGCAGACGTTAATAGATTATATGGGGCAAACACCGCTTGTTGTTATCGATGAACCGTCCCGTATCGTGGAAGCGGCGGCGCAGTTGGAGAAAGATGAGGCAGAATGGCAAACGGCATTGATGCAGGAAGGGGAGTTTCTTCCGGATATCGCATTGTCCCATCCATTGGAGGATATTATTGCACCGAAAAAATGGCCGGTGCTGCACAGTTCTTTATTCCTGCGCCAGGTACCGAAAACCAATCCGCAGAACATCGTGAACTTTAACTGTAAAACGATGCAGAATTTTCACGGACAGATGAACGTGCTTAAAACAGAGATGGAGCGTTGGAGAAAATCGAACGCAACGGTGGTGTTCTGTGCGGCGGACGAAGAGCGGGCGCGGCGTCTGGAACGGGTTTTCCATGATTACAATATCGAAGCCGATATCATTCTCTCGCCTGATAAGGCGCTGGGGAGCAAGCGTCCGGTTATTACGATTGGCCATCTGCAAAGCGGCTTCGAGATGCCGCTGCAGCATCTTGTCGTTATAACTGAAAGCGAAGTATTTACACAGAAACAGCGGAAAGCGACCAAGACAAGGAAAAACCTCAGCAACGCAGAGCGCATTAAGAGCTACACCGATTTGCAAGTGGGCGATTATGTCGTGCACGTAAACCATGGTATCGGTAAATATCTGGGTATAGAAACGCTCGAGATTAACGGTATCCATAAAGATTATTTGCATGTCAAATACGCGGGAAATGACAAATTATATGTGCCGATCGAGCAGATCGATCAGGTACAGAAATACGTTGGAAGCGAGGAGAAAGAGCCGAAAGTATATAAGCTGGGTGGAACGGACTGGAAGAAGGTCAAGAATAAGGTACGGGCTTCCGTCCAGGATATTGCACAGGATTTGATTCGCCTGTATGCGGAACGCCAGCAGACCAGAGGGTATGCGTTCAGCAAAGACAGTGAAGAAATGCGGGAGTTCGAGGCGATGTTCCCGTACGAAGAGACAGACGATCAACTGCGAGCTATCAGAGAAATCAAGGAAGACATGGAGAAATCCCGACCGATGGATCGCCTATTATGCGGTGATGTTGGTTACGGGAAAACCGAAGTGGCCATTCGAGCCGCATTCAAGGCGGTAATGGATAGCAAACAGGTAGCGGTTCTTGTGCCGACGACGATTCTGGCGCAGCAGCACTACGAGACATTCCGTGAACGGTTTGCGGATTACCCGGTCAATATCTCAGTCATCAGCCGATTCCGGAGTCGAAAAGAGCAAACCCAGACGATCAAAGGAATTAAAGACGGTACAATCGATATTATCATTGGAACGCATCGCTTGCTTTCTAAAGATGTTGTTTTTAAAGATTTGGGGTTGCTTATTGTCGATGAAGAGCAGCGTTTCGGTGTAACGCATAAAGAAAAGCTAAAGCGATTGAAGACAAACGTGGACGTTCTAACATTGACAGCGACGCCGATTCCGCGTACACTGCACATGTCGATGCTTGGCGTGCGCGATCTTTCCGTTATCGAGACACCGCCGGAGAACCGTTTCCCTGTCCAGACCTATGTTATGGAGTACAGTGCCGGACTGGTGCGGGAAGCGATCGAGCGCGAATTAGCGAGAGAAGGTCAGGTATACTTTCTGTACAATCAGGTACAGGGAATTGATCAGATGGCTGATCAGATCCGTATGCTTGTACCGGATGCCCGCGTGGTGGTGGCGCATGGTCAGATGAATGAAACCGAGCTTGAATCCGTCATGCTCAGCTTCCTGGAAGGAGAAGCGGATGTGCTGGTCAGCACGACGATTATCGAGACAGGTGTAGACATTCCGAACGTGAATACTTTAATTGTTACGAATGCCGATCGGATGGGTCTATCCCAGTTGTATCAGCTGCGCGGCCGGGTCGGAAGGTCGAATCGGATTGCGTATGCTTACTTTACGTATCAGCGGGATAAAGTGCTGACTGAAGTCGCAGAGAAGCGCTTGCAGGCGATTAAAGAGTTCACCGAACTCGGCTCCGGATTCAAAATTGCAATGCGCGATCTATCGATCCGCGGCGCAGGAAACCTGCTTGGTGCAGAGCAGCACGGTTTTATTGCATCGGTCGGCTTTGACCTCTACAGCCAGATGCTGAAAGATGCGATCGAAGAGCTGAAGGGCGAGCCGCAGAAGGAAGAAGAAGTGCATCCGGAAATCAATTTGACTATCGATGCGTTTATTCCATCTGATTATATTCAGGATGGAAAACAAAAGATTGAGATGTACAAGAAGTTTGCTGCTGTGTCCTCTTTTGAAGAGATTGAAGATTTAACGGAAGAGTTGTTAGACCGCTTCGGTGAGATTCCGCAGAGCGTAAGCAACTTGTTGCTTGTTTCCCGTCTGCGTGTGTATGCAAGTAAACACAGGATCGTAGAAATTGTGCAGAAACCGGATATGATTCAGTTGGTCTTCCACGAAGACCAGAGCGCTAAAGTCGATTGGGGCGATTTGTATGAAATCAAAGGGCCTCTTCTGCGGCGCATTACACCTTCACGGCAGGGGCAGCAGGTAGTTGTCGGGATTAAGATAAAAGGATTGAAACCTGAGGAGAGCATTGAGCTTGTCGAGAGTTTCCTCACTCAATTCGATGAACTGAAAAAGAACAAAGAAGGCGAGGAAGCAACTGATGTGGCAAATTAAGAAATACGGGCGGTTTGCGCTGCTCTGTGTTCTTATCTTTGTCGTCCTGCTTGCGGGATGCGGAAAGAACGAGCCGATAGTAGCTAAATATGACGACGGCAAGGAAATTACGGAGCCGGAATTCAAGAATTATACGGAAGTTATAAAAGCGATCGAGCCGAGCATGGCCCAGGCGGTTGACTCGGGAGACAAGGAAGCATTGACATCGGTGCTTCATTACATGGTGATGACCAAGCATGTGACCGCGCAGGTAGAAGAAACAGATGAGATGAAGAAAGAAGCGGAGAAAAACTTCAAGCAATTTGAGGATTTTACCAAGCAGCAGCTGGGTCAGGACGAGAAGCTCACCCAGTTTTATGCGGATCGTAAAGTAACGGAAGGCGAGATGAAGGATTTCTTCCTTGATCAAGTGAAAATGATTTCGTATTTCTCCAAAGATGTTAAGGAAGAAGACAAGAAGAAAGAATATGAACAGGCCAAGAAGGAAGGTTATCTGACACAGATCGATGTGCGCCATATCCTGATTGGCACAGAGAAGCGTTCGAAACAGGAAGCGAAAAAGAAAGCCGACGAGTTGGTAAAACAACTGCGGAACGGTGCGGATTTCGCTAAGCTGGCAAAAGAAAATACGGACGATCCAGGCACCAAAGAAACAGGCGGATTGTATCAGCTTCCTTCTTCGGATGGCCTGACTATCGGAGGGATGGTAGAGCCGTTTAAGAAGGCGGCGTTGACGCTTCCTCTAAACAAAATCAGCGACCCGGTTGAAACCGAGTTTGGCTACCACATTATGCGTGTCGAGAAGCGTAAAGAACAATCGTATGATGAAGTAAAAAAAGACATCACGAATATGCTGGCACAGCAGAAGGAACAAGAGTTTTTCACAAGCAAAGTAAAAGGCATTATTAAGGAAGAAAAGATTCCGGCCGACATGATTAAAGAGCAGCCGCAGCAACCTGCACCGGGACAGCCGGGCGGCCAGCAGCCTACACCGGGACAGACTGTGCCTCAACCTGCACCTGGTCAGTCTGGCGGCGGACAGCAGCCAAGCGGCCAATAACAATAAAAAGGAGTTCCCCGCTTTCAAAGTGTGGGACTCTTTTTTATGGTATAGGAAAGTATATGTCGCTTTACAGTGCTAAAGCGACATATACTTTCCCTCCATTGTAATCGAGGAAAAACTCGCGAGGCGTGTGCCGACCGTTGCTTTTTCCGTGTGGAGCGTGTGGCCTGGAGGGAGGGAAAGACCGGCAATTGTCTCCCTCTTCGAGGTACCCGGATGTTTTGCCGGTCCGACCGAAGGGCCACAAAGCGGCCGCTTGTCTTCTGTGTGGAAAAAGGACGAGCAGCAACGCCCGCGAGTTTTTCTTATTTGATTTGTGAATAGCCATATAAAACATGCAAAGATTATACACACAAGAATTTTTACCCGTCAAAAAGTTTGCATTGGTGGAAAGAGGGATGGTGAATATTCTCCATGCAGGAGATAAATACTACAAACAAGCTAATGATAAGTTGCAGTCATTTCATTACTTCAGGAAAGTGAGGCATCAAGATTATGAAAGCAACTGGAATTGTGCGCCGGATCGACGACTTAGGGCGTGTGGTGATTCCGAAGGAAATTCGCCGTACGCTCCGCATTCGCGAAGGTGACCCGCTGGAGATTTTTGTGGACCGTGACGGGGAGGTTATTCTGAAGAAGTACTCCCCGATTGGCGAGCTGGGCGACTTCGCTAAAGAATACGCTGATTCGCTGTACGAAAGCACCAACCACATTACGTTGATTAGCGACCGCGACACCATTATTGCCGTATCTGGAGCTTCTAAAAAAGAGTTTATGGATAAGGCCATTGGTGAAATTGTAGAAAACACGATGGAAGAGCGCCGGACATCGCTTCAGACGAATGCTGGACAGTATGAAATCATCCGCGATAACGAAGACGATTATTCCTCTTATGTAATTGCTCCGATTATCGCAGGAGGAGATCCGATCGGATCTGTCATTCTTCTGACGAAGAGCGACCAGGCTAAGATGGGCGAGCTCGAAGTCAAGCTTGTCGAAACCGCCGCCGGTTTTTTGGCGAAGCAAATGGAGCAATAGAAAGGAATGAAGAAGCTTCCGGTAAGAATGCTTGCCAGGAAGCTTTTTTATTATAGTCAAATTCACTCTTTTCTTGGCATAAGCTAGTTCAAGGGGCAAGCCTTTTGGCTTTCCGCCCTGCGCTCGTTTTGTGATATAATGAGGCAGGAATTTACCGGGAAAAGAGAGGGGAATCTATGTCTAAGAATCAGGGAGCTTCTTTCCTGAAAGGGGCCGCCATACTGGGAGCGGGCGCACTGCTGTCCAAAATGCTGGGAGTTGTATACCGTATCCCGTATCAAAATATTACGGGCGATCTCGGGTATTATGTCTACACCCAGGTGTATCCGCTGTACAGTGCCCTCCTCATTCTGGCAACAGCCGGATTCCCGATTGCGATTTCAAAATTCGTGGCAGAGAAGCTGGCCATTGGCGACGTATACGGTGCACGTAAAATTTTCCGTGTATCCGCGGGCGTGCTGGCGCTCACCGGCTTCTTCTTCTTTATTTTGCTCTGGTTTAGTGCGCCCGCCCTTGCCGGATTTATGAAAGATGAAAGGTTGGTTATGCCGATTCGCAGCGTATCGTTTGCTCTGCTGGTGGTGCCAATAATGGCAGCTATGCGCGGCTACTTCCAGGGACATCATGATATGGTGCCGACCGCTGTATCTCAGATTGGCGAACAGTTTGTTCGGGTAGCGACCATTATCGTCCTCTCGTACTGGTTTATGAAAACGACAGGAGACGTATACCTTGCCGGGTCAGGGGCCGTATTTGGCGCAGTGACCGGAGCTTCCTTTGCCTTTATCGTCATGCTGTTCTTCTGGCGGCGTAACCAAAAAGTGCAGCAGCAGTTATGGGATAGTACAGCAGTGGAACGTACATACAAGCAGGAGACCGTCGGGGAAATCGCTCGGAAACTGTTTTATTACGCTATCCCGATTTGTTTGGGTTCGCTGGTGCTTCCGCTGATGCAAATATCCGATTCTTTTACTGTTGTCAGCATGCTGATTCGAGGAGGAAGCACGGCCGAAGCCGCATATCAGTTAAAGGGGATTTTTGATCGGGGACAACCGCTGGTGCAGTTTGCGGCGTTTTTTGCGACGGCGCTTTCTTTGTCGCTTGTCCCGGCCATTGCCGAGGCAAGAGCGCTTAATCAACATCGTTTGATTGCCGCACGGACGGAATTAGCTCTGCGCCTTACCTTTTTGTTCGGTTTGCCCGCTTCTATCGGTCTTTCGATCGTTGCCGGTCCGGTAAATGTCATGTTGTATGAAAACGGAAATGGAACGACTGCTCTGACTGTGCTTGCATTTACGACCATTTTTTCTACGCTTGGCATTACGTCGGCAGGCATTCTGCAAGGTATGGGGGAAGTTAACCTTCCGGTGCGTAATTTATTGGTTGGTGTCGTTGTAAAGCTTCTATTAAATATACTGCTTATTCCGGTCCTTGGCATTAACGGTGCGGCCCTGTCTACGGTCTGTGCTTATATGGTTTCTACTTTGCTTAATTTGTATGCGGTAGTCCATTTGACCAGGGCACGGTTCGGATTGCGGTCTTTCTTCATAAAGCCATTTGTAGCGGTGACGATGATGGGACTGGCCGCGTACGTAGCCCGGCAGGTCGCCGAGCGTGGACTTTTGGAATGGTTCTCTTCGCCCCGTCTGTATTACACCGGTGTAAGCTTAATAGCGGTTGGAGCCGGTGTCGTTATGTATACGGTTGCCCTTTTCCTATCCGGAACAGTGCGGCGCACCGATTTGGAAAGCACGAAAGCGGGACGGAAGCTCGTTCCTCTGCTTCTGAAGCTCCGGCTTCTGCATGAATAACTATTGAGAGGGGATGCGACTATTGAAGAAAATTACGGTTATCGGACTTGGGGCTGGAAGCCTGGATGGCCTTCCCCTAGGCATTTATCGCATGGTAAAACAGGCGAATCATCTCTATTTACGGACGGAGAAGCACCCGGTGGTCGCGGAACTTGCGGCGGAGGGGGTAACCTACGAAAGCTTCGATGCTATATACGAAGCACATGACCAATTCCCGGAAGTATACGAGGAAATCAGTGAGTGCCTGCTTCACCTGGCGGAGGAAAAAGGAGCAATTATCTATGCCGTGCCCGGTCATCCGCTGGTGGCAGAGCGCACGGTGCAGTTGCTGTTGGATAAAGCCGGACAACGCGGTGTGGATGTTGAGATTAAAGGCGGACAGAGTTTTCTTGACCCGGTATTTGCCTCGTTGAAAATCGATCCGGTAGAAGGGTTTGCCTTGCTGGATGGAACTGATTTGCGCGGGCACCAGATTCAGCCGGGCCTGCACAACGTAATCTGTCAGGTATATGACGCATTCGTTGCGTCGGATGTAAAGCTTACGCTGATGGAAGTATATCCGGATGAATACCCGGTCACGGTCGTAACGGCAGCGGGTATAGCGGGAGAGGAACAGATTGAAACGGTACCCCTCTATGAACTGGATCGCCTTACCAGCTATAGCAACCTGACTACGGTGTATGTTTCCCCGACGGAAGAAGCTCGGGTGTTGAACCGTCAATTCTGGCGTTTGCGGGAGATTGTTGCGATTCTGCGGAGTCCGAATGGTTGTCCGTGGGACCGGGAGCAGACCCACCAGTCCATCCGAAAGAATTTAATTGAAGAAACGTATGAAGTGCTCGAAACGATCGATGATGACGATCCGGATGCGATGTGCGAAGAAATGGGGGATTTGCTGCTACAGATTATGCTTCATTCCCAGATGGCGGAAGAAGACGGCTTTTTTACCGTTCAGGATGTTATTGCCGGGTTAAACGAGAAGCTTATCCGCCGTCATCCGCATGTGTTCGGTACGTCAGAAGCAGAAGACGCAGACAAAGCGTTGGAGAACTGGGAAGCTATTAAAAAGAAGGAAAAAGAGGGTAAAGGAAAAGAGACGGTTTCCCGGCTTGACGGGGTGCCGCGTGATTTGCCCGCTATTCTTACCGCGTACAAGTATCAGAAAAAGGCAGCGGATGTCGGTTTCGATTGGGACAAGCTGTCCGATGTACTCGATAAAGTAAAAGAAGAGTGGGAAGAGTTGAAGGAAGCACAGACGCTGGAGCACCGCCGGGAAGAGCTTGGTGATTTACTGTTCGTAATCGTAAATGTGGCCCGCTTTATGAAGATTGACCCGGAAGAGGCACTGGCTTTGACCAATAAAAAATTCTATTACCGTTTCTCCTACATTGAGAAAAAGTTGCGGGAAGCGGGCAAGACGTTTGAAGATACCACGCTTGACGAGATGGAGAACTGGTGGCAGGAAGCCAAACAGAAAAAGAAAGAGGAAGAAGGGATATAGCGATGCGACTCGATAAATTTTTGAAAGTTTCCCGGTTGGTGAAGCGGCGTACGCTGGCGAAAGAGGTATGCGACCAAGGGCGCGTTACCATTAACGGTCAAACCGCAAAGTCCAGCTCGAATGTAAAAGTAGGTGACGAGCTCACCGTCCGCTACGGCAATAAGCTCGTCACAGTTAAGGTTGAGAAATTGCTCGACACGACCAAAAAAGACGAAGCGGCTACTCTCTATACTATGCTCAAGGAGGAATACATTCCCCGCGATAATCCGGAAGAACCTGATGCATCTATCTGGTAACAAATAGAAGGAGAAAAGAAAATAGGAGGTACGGCGCACTCGATTCCTTTATAGGGTTTCCTTCAGCCCGTCCCTTAATCCCGCTGAGCAAAAAAAGGGAAACCCGGCGCCTTACCCTCCTATTTTCTTTTACCTTCCAGGTTATCCATAGGTGATATCCTGTTCTTCTTCCCAACTTCTTTTGTTCTATTCTGCGCCTCCCTTCAATAGGATGGTATAAAAAGGAGGGTGGGCCGTGATGATGGAAACGAATCCGAAGAAGACCATTCGCCATGATGTGATGATGATAAACCGGAAAAAGCTCGACATAACGGGTGTGCTCAAGGTGGAAAGTTTCGATCATGAGGAGTTCCTGCTTCAGACGGAGGCGGGTTTTCTTACGATAAAGGGAAAAAACCTGCACATGAAAAACTTAAGCCTTGAGACGGGACAGGTATCAATCGAGGGCTTGGTCTTTGCAATGGAGTATATTGATGAATCCTACCAGGGAGAAAAAGCCAGGGGAATCTTTGGCCGGATCTTTAAGTGACGCTTACCGGGCAAGCAGCCACCATGCTGTCGATGTTGCTGTGCGGATGGACTATGGGCATGCTGTACGACACATACAGGACGATGGAGCGTAGGTGCCGCCTTCCCGTCTGGCTTGTATGGATATCTGATTTTCTTTTCTGGATAAGCTGTACCTTTCTTGTATTTGGTACGCTTCTCCGGGTAAATGAAGGTGTAGTGCGGATTTACATCTTCCTGGGGCTTGGCATGGGCATAATTCTGTATTTTCTTTTGTTTCAGCGTATGTATCTCCGAATTTTGAACAAGCTTATCACGTTTTCTTTGTGGTTGTACCGGGTCACCATAAAAACGGCGTATTATCTGCTGGTCGTCCCGCTTCTTTGGCTGTACCGGGCATTGATCACGGTTGTGCTCTTTCTGTTTTCCGTCCTGCTAACCATAGGAAAATGGCTATTCCGCCCTTTTCTTCTTCTCGGAAGCAAGACGGGGAATTGGATATGGACGAGATATCTGCAGAAACCGACGCAAAAAATAAAAAGGATGTTCAGAAAAAAGTGGCAAACCTTGACGGGCTGGATAAAAGGTAAGAAAATGTAAAATAACCAATCAGGAAAGGTGAACGATATGCAGCAATCGCAATCTAAGCCACAAAATTACGGTCGAAAGCGCCGGATGCGTCTTTTGCAGATTATTGTCGTTTTGTTTTTGTCATGGGCGGGCTACACGTACTACTCGCAGAGCCAGCAATTGGCCGATAAACAGCGTGAGCTTACGGATTTGCAGCGTCAGGTAACCAAGGTACAAGAAGAACAGAAACAACTCGAATTACAGGTGAAACGGATGAATGACAAAGAGTATATCGGGGAGCTGGCACGAAAGAATTTCTTCCTCTCAAAAGAAGGGGAAATCATCTTTTTGACTCCGGATGAAGAAAAGAAAAACCAGTAAGGACGCAGGATAGGGAGCGGTAGCTCCTTTTTTTGTTTGCTTTTTTCCGTTAGAGATACTTATAAAAAATATCGACATCCCGTGAAAAAATAAAGAAGTAATTGTCGGAAAATTTTTAATTATACCCTTCTTGTTTTGACAAAATTTGTTTTTGCTATGTGCTTATAATGGGAATCACAAAATTCAGATGAGGTGGTGTTAAGGCATGATTCGTAATCAGTCCATGTCAGCAACAGCAAAGATGACGGGTAGAATGGGAGTCACACTTGAAGGAGCCAACAAAAAAGGAAGGAATTGGTTATACGCAGTCTCGCATCAATGGAGTGTATTGCATCTAGTCATGGGGTTCTTGTTGGGCCGGGCGATTATTCTTCAGGAGCTCTCCCCGTTTGCTGTCCCTTTTTTCGCGGTGATGTACTTTCTAAAGAGAAATCGGCTGCTTCTTATCATGTTCTCAATTATGGCCGGAAGCGCGATGCAGTCGATAGAGATCGCTTCTGCAAATTTTATCGGGATGGCGATCGTGCTGGTCTTGCTAAGCGGGGTGGAGAAGCGCAGGAGGATAGAGTTGAATTATACCCCGCTGCTCTCTTCTCTCGCGGTCCTCCTCAGCAGCACGGCGGTCGATTATATTATGAACAAGCTGAGCTGGCATGCTGTATTCATGAACGGCGTAGCGGCGCTGCTTAGCCTAATTCTTACGTTGATTTTCGTGCAGGCGGTTCCGATCTTGACTTCGAAGCGAAGCCACCAACATTTGAGGACGGAAGAAATCATTTGCTTAATTATTCTTCTGGCGTCGATTATGACGGGAACGGTTGGCTGGATTATACAGGATATATCGGTGGATAATGTCCTTTCGCGTTATCTGGTCCTGTTATTTGCCGCCGTGGGCGGAGGGACGGTTGGTGCTGCAGTGGGCGTTGTAACCGGACTTGTACTGAGTCTGGCTAACATAGATGCAATTCATCAGATTAGTTTGCTGGCGTTTTCCGGTTTACTGGCCGGGCTGCTGCGTGAAGGGAAGAAATGGACAGTCGCTCTTGGGCTTCTCATCGGTTCATCCATTCTGACCATCTATGTGGGCGAGCAGCGGGAGATTCTGCAATCTTCGCTGGAAACGTTCGCAGCTGTTCTGCTCTTCTTGTTGACTCCGAAATTCGTACAGGAGGAAATTGCAAAGTTCATTCCGGGCACGGAAGAGAATGCTTCTTCTCAGCAGCAGTATTTGCGAAAGGTGCGTGATATAACGGCAGGAAAGATGAATCAATTCGCCCAGCTTTTCACAAAGTTATCTGAGACATTCGCCTATCAACATTTAACGGAAGCGCCGGATGAAGAGCGGCAGAAAGATTATTTTTTGAGCGAGGTGACGAAAAACACGTGTCAGCGCTGCTGGAAGAAAGATCAGTGCTGGAACCGTGACTTTGATAATACCTATGAAGCGCTCACTGACATGATGCACATTATGCAGAGGGACGGAGACATCAATGTAAACGAAATGCCGAAAGGCTGGGTTCGTAAATGCGTCAAGCAAGATCGCATGCTGGCATACATGGAACAGGAGTATGTGCGCTGGCAGACCCAACTGAATCTAAAGCAGCAGATTGCTGAAAGCCGACGGCTTGTGGCCGATCAGTTAGCGGGTGTCTCGCGCGTGATGAAAAACTTTGCCAGTGAAATACAAAAAGAGGGTATTCATCTCCATGTGCAGGAAGAGCAGATTCTCGGGGCTTTAGAAGGTGTGGGATTATCTGTGCAAAATGTAGATATTTTGAATTTGGAAGAAGGGAAGGTGGATATTGAGATTACGCAGCTATCTTGCCAGGGACGGGATGAGTGTTCAAAGATTATTGCTCCGCTGCTGACAGACATTCTAGGCGAGAAGATTATGGTGAAGAATAAAAATTGCCAGGCGCTTGAAGAAGGTACATGCCGCATGTGCCTGGGTTCCGCACAGGCGTTTGAAATTGAAACGGGAGTAGCCGGAGCCGCCAAAGGCGGGCAATTATTATCGGGCGATTGTTTTAAAATTATGGAATTCGGCAGCGGAAAAATGGCGCTCGCGATGAGTGACGGAATGGGCAACGGAGAGAGGGCATACCTGGAGAGTTCTTCGACGTTGGAGTTGCTGCAGCAACTTCTCGAATCGGGTATGGAAGAGACGTTGAGTATTAAATCGGTGAATACGGTGCTTTCTCTCCGTTCACCGGATGAAGTGTTTGCAACAGTAGATCTGGCGCTAATTGATCAGCATACAGGGCAGGCGAAATTTATCAAGACGGGATCGACACCAAGTTTTATTAAGCGAGGAAAGGAGGTTATCCCGATTTCGGCAAATAATCTGCCGATCGGCATTATCGATGATATTGAGGTTGATGTGGTGAGCTATCAACTCAAGCCGGGCGATTTGTTAATTATGGTGACGGACGGTATCTACGAAGCGCCGCGCGTAGAGAATAAAAATCTCTGGATGAAACGGAAAATTTCCGAATTGAAAACGAACGATCCGCAGGAGGTGGCGGATTGCCTGCTTGAACTTGTGATTCGCCAGCATTACGGCGAAATCCATGACGATATGACGGTAATGGTCGCCCGTATTGAGCATTATATGCTTCCGTGGGCGACGATCCCGGTGCCGAACGCTCCGAAAATCGATCGACCTCGGTACGTCAGCTAGTATATAAATGATTTCGCCTCGTCCAACTATAAGGAATGGTTGGGACGAGGCTATTTTTTTGTTATAGTTAAGGACAAACAAAATTTTTTGAAACCAACGCTAGGCATGATGCGTATAGTAAGTAGGTCAAGCGTTGACCAAATGAATTGAAGGTGGAACGATTGCTTGGACAAATGAAGAAAACGATACAGGCGCATCGTCTGTTCGGGATGGGTGAGACCATTATTGTGGCCGTTTCGGGCGGACCAGATTCGGCGGCGTTGTTGCATGCTCTTACCGAAATGCGTAGAGAGTATGAGCTTACGCTGGTGGCCGCGCATGTCAATCACCAGTTCCGCGGCAGGGAGTCAGAAGAGGATAGCAGGTATGTAGAGCGTCTGTGTGATAAACTTGAAGTCCCCTGTTTCGTCGAGTCGATCGATGTTCCCCGTCTTATCAGAGAGACGGGATTGAATCCCCAGGACGCGGCCAGACAGGTTCGCTACCGTTTTTTCCGGCAGGTGGCAGAGAGAATGGGAGGGACGAAGGTGGCGACGGCCCATCATGCGGACGATCAATTGGAAACAATATTGATGCGTTTGGTCCGGGGAACCGGGGTGGAAGGCCTGGCCGGCATTCCGGTATGCCGCAGAGAAGAAGGTATCGATATCATCCGTCCGATGCTTGATGTCACCAGAGAGCAAGTGGAGCGTTATTGTGAAAAGCATAAGCTTGAGCCTCGCCATGATCAGAGCAATTTCAGTGATACGTATTTACGTAACCGAATTCGCCATCATTGGATTCCGCTTATGCGAGAAGAAAATCCACATCTTGCGGGAGCGGCTGCGCATCTTGCGGAGGTGCTACGGGAAGAAAACGACTATTTACGGCAGGAGGCGGAGGAGAGTCTTACAGCCATCATAGAAAGGTGGAATGCGAATACAATAGTCGTAAGACAAAATGATTTTCTGGCGCATCACCTTGCTTTACAAAGGAGGATGATTAAACTAATATTAAGTTATCTGCTGAAAAGCGACATAAAAGAAACAGGGTATACGCATATTGAAAATATACGGCAAATCATCGAAAGTGCCCACCCGGCAGCCTGCACTCATTTACCTGGAAATTTGCAGGTACGCAGGGAGTATGAGCGGGTGATTTTTTCATCTATTTCAGACACGATCCTGATACCCCCCTACATATATTCTTTGAACATTCCCGGACAGACGTATATTCCGGAAATAGATCGAACGATTTACTGTTATTACGGGAGCAAAGACGAAGGGAAACAGCTTGAGGACGGCACATTTGCCATGTTTGATCCGGCGATCGTTAAGGGTAAACTATACGTAAGGCAACGGCATGCCGGAGACCGCATGGTACCTCTTGGCATGAGTGGAAGCAAGAAAGTGAAGGATATCTTAATTGATATGAAGATTCCCCGGCACAAGCGTGACCAAATTCCTATTCTGACAGACGATGAACATATTCTCTGGATTCCCGGCGTGAAGCGTTCGAGTTGGTATATGCCGCTTGCGGAAGCGGATACCGTATTGTATGTAGTGCTTCAACCGTCGCTTTTTTGACAATTTCATTTTCTTTTCCGGGTACATCTATATACAGTGCGGCGGAAAGGGTATGATTGACAGCGGAATATCAATTTGTGACCGTGTTAATACCAGGAGGCTCATCATGGAAAAAGACATTGAGAAAGTACTGATTACAGAAAAAGAAATTGAAGAAAAAGTTCGCGAGTTGGGACGTATTCTCTCTGAAGAATATGAAGGAAAAAACCCGCTCGTTATTTGTGTTTTACGGGGAGGTGCCCCTTTCATGACAGATTTGGTGCGTCGCATGGATATCCCGCTTGAGATGGATTTCATGGCCGTATCCAGTTATGGCGCTTCCACGCAATCTTCCGGAGTTGTGCGGATTGTGAAAGACCTGGATACTTCTGTGGAAGACCGTCATGTCATCATCGTGGAAGATATTATCGACAGCGGGCTTACACTCAGCTATTTGATTGATATTATTGAGCGCCGCAATGCCGCTTCCGTTAAAGTGGTAACATTGCTTGACAAGCCGGCGCGCCGCACCGTCGACTTTAAACCTGATTATTGCGGATTCCAGATCCCGGACGCTTTCGTCGTTGGATACGGACTGGACTACGCGGAGAAATACCGGAATTTACCTTACATTGGCATATTGAAACCTGAAGTATACAGCTAAGCCTTTAAGTTGTGAACGCCGGGTTTCATGTGGTAAAATAATGTAGGTGTTTTTGAGCGCGAGAGGAGGTAAGGAATGAATCGGTTCTTCCGCAATACAGGATTTTATCTGCTAATCATTTTAGTAACGGTTGGGATTGTGAACTTCATTACCAACCAGGGTACGGACACATCGAAAATCCCTTACAACGAGTTCCGTCAGTACCTTAACCAGGGCAAAGTTGCCGAACTGCAGATTCGTCCTGACCGAGGTACATATTATATCCAGGGTAAGTTGAAGGACCAGACCATCTTCTATACGAATGGGCCGCTTTATGACAACGAGAAGCTGCTGCAGCAGATAGAAGAAGCGAATCTGGCGAAAGAAGAGTACCAGGAACAGAAAGGTGATTCTGTCTGGCTTACTTTTCTTACCTCGATTATTCCTTTTGTTATTATCTTTATCTTATTCTTCTTTCTGCTGAACCAGGCCCAGGGTGGCGGCAGCAGAGTTATGAACTTCGGTAAAAGCAAAGCGAAGTTATATAACGATGAGAAGAAGAAGGTTACCTTTAATGACGTAGCCGGGGCGGACGAAGAGAAAGCCGAACTGGTCGAAGTCGTGGAATTTTTGAAAGACCCGCGCAAATTCGCGGCATTGGGTGCACGCATTCCGAAAGGGGTATTGCTTGTCGGCCCTCCGGGTACCGGTAAGACGCTTCTAGCCCGTGCGGTTGCAGGGGAAGCAGGCGTGCCGTTCTTCAGTATCAGCGGTTCCGATTTCGTTGAGATGTTTGTGGGTGTCGGTGCCTCCCGTGTTCGCGATCTGTTCGAAAATGCGAAGAAGAACGCTCCATGTATTATTTTTATTGATGAGATTGATGCGGTTGGCCGTCAACGTGGTGCAGGGCTCGGCGGCGGGCATGACGAGCGCGAACAAACGCTCAACCAGTTGCTTGTTGAGATGGACGGTTTCGGCGCGAATGAAGGGATTATCATTATCGCGGCAACCAACCGTCCGGACATTCTGGACCCTGCTCTGCTGCGTCCGGGACGTTTTGACCGTCAGATTACAGTAGATCGACCTGATGTGAAGGGACGCGAAGCAGTGCTGAAAGTGCATGCACGCAACAAACCGCTCGCAGAAGAGGTCGACCTTGATATTATTGCTCGCCGTACACCGGGCTTTACGGGTGCGGATCTTGAGAACTTGTTGAATGAAGCGGCGCTGCTTGCAGCACGACGCAACAAGCGCAAGATTGAGATGAATGAAGTGGATGAAGCTATTGACCGTGTTATCGCCGGTCCGGCCAAGAAGTCCCGTGTCATTAGTGACGATGAGAAGAAGCTGGTGGCATATCATGAAGCGGGGCATACGATTTGTGGTTATTTCTTAAAGAATGCTGATATGGTTCACAAGGTAACCATCATTCCGCGCGGCAGCGCAGGCGGATATACTGTCATGCTGCCGAAGGAAGACAAGTTCTTCGCTACGAAGTCGGATCTGTTGGATAAAATTGTAGGTCTCTTAGGCGGACGGGTAGCGGAAGAGCTTGTGCTGAAAGAAATAAGTACGGGCGCACACAATGACTTTGAACGTGCTACGGGCATCGCCCGCCGCATGGTTATGGAGTTTGGTATGAGTACGAACCTTGGGCCGATGCAGTTCGGCCAGAGCCAGGGCCAGGTGTTCCTGGGTCGTGATTTTGGCCATGAGCAGAACTACAGTGATGAGACTGCTCGTCAAATCGACCAGGAAATCCAGACAATCATTCGCGATTGTCATCAACGTTGTACCGACCTGCTCACCGAGCATATGGATAAACTGGAAGCGATCGCTCAAGCGCTTCTTGAAGTCGAAACGCTTGATGCCGAACAGATCAAGAGCATCATCGAGACTGGTTCGCTCAAAGGCAACGCTGACGATGTTAAAGAAGTTACTACCGGCGATGTGAAAGTGCAAATCACCGGCAAATCGGAAGATTCCGCACCGAATCCGGGCATCGACAGCGAAGAGCGCGGCAAAAGCGATGCGTAAGAAAGCAAGCACAGCCTCCCTTAAAAAAGGGGGGCTTTTTTGCGTTTACAGATGAAGTTGTAAATATGGACCATACCCCATTCCTTCCGGCTCTGTTTTGCTGAAATTCAACGGAGTGAAAAAACAAGAAACCTATTGCCCATATCTGTATGATAGCCTGCATTTCCCTTTCTTTTGGGTGTGTACAATTCTGCGGATTAACGGTATGATACAGGTATTCTGTTAGTTGCCGGGGAGGCACTGCAATTTTTTAGGATTTACAATGGAGGTTGCTTATATGGAAGCGTTAGCTTTAGCGAAGAAGGAACAGCGGAACCAGGAATTGCGGGAGAAGATTATGCGTCTGAAAAAAGAGAGAAACGCCATTATCCTGGCCCACTACTATCAGCGCCCGGAAATCCAGGAAATCGCGGATTTTCTCGGAGACTCTTTTGGACTTGCACAGAAAGCGGCGACTACGGATGCTGATGTCATCGTATTTTGCGGAGTTCACTTCATGGGTGAAAGCGCTAAAATCCTGAATATGAATAAAACGGTCCTTATTCCGGATGAGCGCGCCGGTTGTCCGATGGCAGACATGGTAAATGTAAGCGGGCTGAAGAAACTGAAAGCCCAGCATCCAAACGCAAAGGTGGTTGCGTATATCAATACGTCTGCCGATGTGAAAGCGGAAACAGACATTTGCTGTACATCGTCAAACGCCAAAAACGTGATTGAATCCATTGACGCGGAAGAAATCATTTGGGTGCCGGACAAAAATCTGGGACACTGGGTTTCCCAATTCACCGACAAAAACATGATTATCTGGGAAGGTTATTGCAATACGCATGACCAGTTAACCGTGGAAGATGTAATGAAACTGAAGGAAGAGCATCCGGACGCCCAGTTCGTCGTCCATCCGGAATGCCGTCCGGAAGTTGTAGCCATGGGGGACTTCGTCGGCAGTACAACCGGTATTCTTAAGTATTGTCGTGAATCAAATCACAAGAAGTTTATCGTTGGAACAGAGGATGGAGTAGGGTATAAACTTCGTTTAGACAGCCCGGATAAAGAGTTTATCTTTGCTTCAAAATACCTGGTTTGTCCGAATATGAAGGTCAATAACCTGAAGAAAATCGCTGATTGTCTGGAAACGATGCAGCCGCAAATCTATGTGCCGGAAGACATCGCGGATAAAGCCCGCGCTTCCCTTGAACGCATGTTGGCTGTAGAGGCAGTTCAATAATAAAGTGAAGGGCGTAAGAAAGAAGGATAAAACAGATGGTACCACGCTATGTCATCGACTTTAAGTTGACGGAACTTGAAATGTATACAACCGATGTGCTAGTCATCGGTTCAGGAATTGCCGGCCTTTATACTGCACTGAAAATAAGCGAAAGTCGTGATGTCATTCTGCTAAGCAAGACCGATTTGACGCAGAGCAATACCCGTTATGCGCAGGGTGGCATTGCCGCTGTTACGGCAGAGACGGATTCCCCTGAACTGCACAGACAGGATACTTTAATCGCCGGTGCGGGCATCTGTTCCAATGAAGCGGTTGAGGTATTGGTTAACGAAGGTCCATCTTGTATTACCGATTTAATTCATTATGGAACCAAATTTGATGAGGAAGACGGGGTTTTGGCTTTAACAAAAGAAGGGGCTCACAGCCAGCGCCGCATTCTTCATGCCCAGGGGGATGCTACGGGAGCGGAAATTGTGCGCGCGCTTTCGGAACGTGCGCTGGCTAACGAGCGGATTACGATTCTCGAGAATCATTTTACGCTCGATTTGGTGACCCATCAGGGCGAATGCATCGGTGCACTTGTGCGCAAGCCTGACGGGCAGGTGGTCTATGTACGGGCCAACGCGACTGTATTGGCTACCGGCGGAGCCGGACAGTTATATCGCTATACCACCAACCCGGAAATTGCCACCGGCGACGGGATGGCCATGGCGTACCGGGCTGGGGCCTATATTAAAGACGTGGAATTCATCCAGTTTCATCCAACTTCGTTATGCTACCCAGGTGCTCCACGGTTCCTGATTTCCGAAGCGGTACGTGGTGAAGGAGCGGTCCTGCGTAATATCAACGGAGAGCGTTTTATGGAGAAGTATCATCCACTGAAGGAACTGGCTCCCCGCGACGTGGTTGCGCGCGCGATGGTGTCTGAAATGGAGTCAACGGGTTCCACGTTTGTTTACCTGGATATTACCCATGAATCAGAAGAGTTAATCAAACGCCGTTTCCCGAATATTTACAAAGTTTGTCTTCGCTACGGATTGGACATGGTAACGGATTGGATTCCAGTTGCTCCGGCTGCCCATTATATTATGGGAGGAATTAAAACCGACCTGTACGGTGAGACGGCGACCAGACGGCTATTTGCCTGTGGTGAGGTCTCATGTACCGGGGTGCACGGTGCAAACCGGTTGGCCAGCAACTCACTGGCAGAAGCGCTCGTCTTCGGGCGCCGCATTTCTGAGCGAATCAATGAGCTTACAGACATCGGTAATGATATACCGGCTGTTTCTTTCTCGTTGATGCG
This sequence comes from Aneurinibacillus sp. UBA3580, assembly GCF_002375825.1. Taxonomy (NCBI): domain Bacteria; kingdom Bacillati; phylum Bacillota; class Bacilli; order Caryophanales; family Paenibacillaceae; genus Aneurinibacillus; species Aneurinibacillus sp. UBA3580. The sequence continues at coordinate 12,960 of NZ_DFMZ01000030.1, read as the reverse complement.
CCAGCAAACGATGAAAAGCGAGACGGTGATGGAGCGTAAGCTGCGTATGCAGAAGCTAATGCTTACGCATGTCGGCTTAAAGCGAAGTGAAAAAGGGTTGACCAAAGCGGTTCGCGAGTTGGAGCGTTATGCAAAAGCATTCCGCATGAAAATGGAGAAGCCTGAAGAGCTGGAATACCTGAATCTGCTGACATGCGCATGCCTGGTTGCGAATGCGGCATTGCTTCGGGAAGAAAGCCGCGGCGGACATTACCGTGATGACTTTCCGAAGCGGGACGAGCTTGTTTGGCGCAAGCATATCGTCCAGTCGATTGAAGACGGGGTTTTAGAGGAGAGAAGCGCGAATGAAGATGAATGAACGTTTACTGGACCAACAGATTGAGATGTGGCTTCAGGAAGACATCGGGTTTGGTGATGTAACCGGCCTTTCGACAGTACCGGAGGAATTAGAAGGAACCGGTATTTTGTACGCCAAGCAGGACGGCGTAATTGCAGGTCTTGATGTGGCGAAGAGGGTATTTTCGTTTGTTGATTCCGGACTTGTCTTTTCACCAAAAGTAGAGGAGGGAGCTTTTGTTGAAAAAGGCACGGTCATTGCGCAGGTGGACGGACGTGTGCAAAGCGTTTTAGCCGGTGAACGTCTCGCTTTAAACCTGCTGCAGCGACTATCCGGTATTGCTACTATGACGCGTAAATATGTTGAAAAAGCGCGTGCCGTAAGTGAAAAAGTTCGCATAGTGGATACGCGTAAGACCACGCCGGGACTAAGAATGCTCGAAAAATATGCGGTCACTGTGGGCGGCGGTCATAATCACCGTCTAGGCCTGTTTGATGCTGTGATGATTAAAGATAACCATATTAAAGCGGCAGGTGGCATAAGTGAAGCTGTATCGCGTGCAAGGGCGGCAATTCCCCATACAATGCGCATTGAAGTAGAAGTAGAAACGCTTGAACAGCTTGAACAGGCCATCGCTTGCGCGCCGGATATTATTATGCTGGATAATATGGAGCCGGAAACGATGGAAGAGGCGGTAAAGCGTGTGAATGGGCGCATAATTCTGGAAGCCTCAGGCGGTATTAATCTGGATACAATAGAAAGGATTGCAGCCACCGGCGTTGATGTCATTTCAGTGGGAAGTTTGACGCACTCCGTTTCTGCACTGGATATTAGTCTTGATTTAAACCAAAGAAAACGATAGGCAGGGATACAATGTTATTTGTCATTGACGTAGGGAACACAAATATTGTGCTTGGTGTATATGAAGGTGACGAATTAAAGCATAACTGGCGCATCAGCACGGACCGGGGCAAGACGGCCGACGAGTTTGGCATGCTGATTAAAAGTCTGCTTGCCGATAAAGGACTCACATTTAGTGATATTGAAGGTATTATCATATCTTCCGTCGTTCCGCCGCTGATGTTTCCACTAGAAAAAATGTGCCATAAGTATTTTGATATTAAACCGATGGTCATTGGACCGGGACTTAAAACCGGACTGAACATCAAAGCAGAAAACCCGCGCGAAGTCGGGGCGGACCGGATTGTGAATGCGGTGGCTGCCATTCATCATTATGGAACGCCGTTAATTGTCGTGGACTTCGGTACGGCGACGACGTTTTGTTTCATTGATGAAGAAGGTGGCTATCATGGCGGGGCCATTGCGCCAGGTATCGGAATTTCCACTGAGGCTCTGTACAGTCGGGCGGCTAAGCTTCCCCGTATTGAGTTGGTAAAGCCGCCGAGTGTTATCGGACGTAATACCATTCATGCTATGCAGTCAGGTATCATTTATGGGTTTGTGGGTCAAGTAGATGAACTGGTCCGTCGTATGAAAGCGGAAGTTGCCAAAGAGCCGAAGGTCATCGCCACAGGCGGGCTGGCCGAGCTTATCGGAAGCGAATCCAACGAGATTGATATTGTAGATCCGTGGTTAACGGTGAAGGGACTTCGATTGATTTACAACCGTAATAAGAAGTAACGAAGAAAGGCGGGAATGTTCCCGTCTTTTTGCTTCATACACAGGTTGTGGTAAACTAATTTTAAAGATGTGGGAAATGTCCCCGATACTTCAAAGAAGAAAGAGGAAGAACAAATGAAGGATCATTTAATTCGCGGAATTGCGCATGATGGCTTTGTACGCGCGTTCGCGGTATGTACTACAGATACAATGCGGGAAATTCAGCGTCGCCTGGATACTTGGCCGATTGTAAGCGCGGCGCTTGGCCGTACGGTCTCCGGCGCGGTGATGATGGGTGCTATGCTGAAAGGCGATGAACGTCTGACAGTCGTAGTGCGCGGCAATGGACCTGTCGGCCAGATTGTAGCCGATGCCAATGCGAAAGGAGAAGTGCGCGGTTACGTACATAATCCGCATGTCCATTATAGTGAGAAGAACGAAAAAGGAAAGCTTGATGTACGACGTGTAGTCGGGACGGAAGGCAGTATCACCGTCACAAAGGATTTAGGGCTAAAAGAGCCGTATCAAGGCACAAGCCCAATCGTTTCCGGCGAGATTGGGGAAGACTTGACGTACTATCTTACTGTCTCTGAACAGGTGCCTTCTGCAGTCGGTGTAGGCGTACTAGTAAATCCGGATAACACGGTAAAAGCATCTGGAGGTTTTATCATTCAATTAATGCCAAACACACCTGAGGACGTGATTGAGAAACTGGAAAAAACGCTCGCTTCTATCCGTCCGGTATCCACTATGATTGATGAAGGTATGTCTCCTGAAGAGATACTGTACGAAATTTTAGGTGCCGACTTTACTCTACTCGATAAGCATGAAGTCGTATTTAGCTGTCATTGTTCGCTGGACCGTGTGAATCGGGCCCTAATCAGCCTTGGCAAAGAGGAACTTGATGCTATGATCGAAGAGCAGGGAGAGGCCGAGATTACCTGCCATTTCTGTAATGAGACATATCATTTGAATAGAGAGGATTTAGAGAATCTTCGCGCAAATTTGTAATGGGCAATTGACGTTTATATAGGTCGATTGGTATAATATGTACAAAACCTATTCAAATAGTAGGGATTGATGAGGAGGATTTCTGATGCGGGTAGCTCAATCCATTACCGATTTAATTGGATACACGCCATTAGTAAAGTTAAATCGGGTGACGGAAGCAGATGAAGCAAATATTTATTTGAAACTGGAGTTTTTTAATCCCGGCAGCAGCGTAAAAGACCGGATTGCTCTTTCCATGATTGAGGCGGCAGAGCGGGAAGGCACTTTGAAAGAAGGCATGACAATTGTAGAGCCGACAAGTGGAAACACAGGAATCGGTCTGGCCATGGTAGCGGCGGCTAAAGGATACAAAGCCCTGTTGGTAATGCCGGACACGATGAGCATGGAACGCCGTAACCTGCTGCGTGCTTATGGGGCAGAGCTTTTGCTTACACCAGGAGCAGAAGGCATGGGAGGCGCTATCCGGAAAGCGGAAGAGTTGGTTCGTGAGAATAAAGATTACTTCATGCCGCAGCAGTTTAAGAATCCGGCCAATCCGAAGGTTCACCGGGAGACAACCGGTAAGGAGTTACTGGAACAGGCAGAGCAAATTGGCGGAGTTGATGCCTTTATCTCCGGAATTGGTACGGGAGGAACGATTACAGGCGCCGGACAGGTGTTAAAGGAAAAGTACCCGAACATCCACATTGTCGCTGTCGAGCCGGCAGCATCGCCCGTACTTTCCGGTGGAAAGCCTGGACCGCACAAAATCCAGGGGATCGGCGCGGGATTCATTCCAGATACGCTTGATACAGAAATTTATGATGAAGTCATCAAAGTAGAGAACGAAGAAGCGTTTAGCATGGCCCGCCAGGTGGCACGGAAAGAAGGTATTCTCGGCGGTATTTCCTCCGGTGCGGCCATACATGCCGCCAAGAAGGTGGCCAAGAAATTAGGGCCCGGCAAGAATGTCATCGCTATTATTCCAAGCAATGGTGAAAGATATTTAAGTACCCCTCTTTATCAATTTGACGAAGAATAAGTATAATAAAAGAATGAGAGCCCTTGTCCTGTGTGGAGGCAAGGGCTTGTTTCATGCAGGGAGCAATGGATGGAGGGAAGCAAGTGAGACAACCGAGAGAATGGACAGCGAAATGGCTTACAGACTACGAACGTGCACCGCTATGGCAAACAATCAAATGGGTAGCTCAAAACCCATGGCAGTTGTACAAAAAGCTGCGGACAGAAAGCGAATACGCCTTTATTCTGGAAAGCGGACGAAATGGACGTTATACCTATGTAGGGGCGAAACCGGCCGCTTCTCTGGTATATAAAAACGGGCAGATTAGCGAGAACGGGCAGCCTTTATCACCCGTCATGTCAGATCCGATGACAGTGGTACGGCACTGGATGGGACACGAATTCTCACCCGGTGTAGATGAAACTGCAAAAGCCGGTTTGCCGGATTGGATAGGCGGAGCGGTCGGTTACCTAAGTTACGATACGGGTCGGTATTACGAAGCGTTGCCGCGCCTGGCAAAAGATGATTTACAACTTCCTGACATCTATCTCATGCAAGTGGAACAGTTCTATGCTTTTGACCATCAGAATAAAGAGATATTTATGATTGTGCATGTTGGAGAACGGGCCGAATTGCGTGGAATTGAGGAGGCGGAAGGACGGCTTGCAACAATGTCCCTTATGCTTGAGGCGGCGTCGGAAGGATTCGAACATCCTACCCTGCCTGAAATGGAAGGACAGCGAGAAGAGTATTTGGACGAGATAAAAACTTCTTTTAACCAGGGAGAATTTGAGCAGGCCGTTACACGAGCGCAGGAATATATCGCCGCAGGCGACGTCTTCCAGGTCAATCTTTCCGTCAGGCAGACCAGGAGAACGGAATGTGAAGCTGAAGAAATTTATGAAGTGCTGAGAATGATCAATCCTTCACCGTACATGGGACTCTTGCGGTTTCCGGAATTTCAGCTTGTATCCGCATCTCCCGAGCTATTGATTCAAGTAAAAGGCAAGCGGCTCAGTACACGTCCGATTGCCGGAACGCGCCGGCGGGGACAGACGGATGAAGAGGATGCGGCGCTGGTCCGTGAGCTGCTTGATAACGAAAAAGAAGTGGCCGAGCATATTATGCTTGTTGATCTAGAGCGCAATGATTTAGGACGGGTCAGCCGCTTCGGTTCCGTGCATGTCAACGAGTTGATGGTCGTGGAGAAGTACTCGCATGTGATGCATATCGTCTCAAATGTAGTGGGGGAGTTGGCCGATGATAAAGATATGTACGATGCAATCATCGCCGCTTTTCCGGGAGGAACGATTACCGGCGCACCGAAAGTACGGACGATGGAAATTATTGAAGAGTTAGAGCCGGTAACGAGAGGGCCGTATACCGGAGGAATGTGCATTCTGGGATTCGACGGAAACGCTGTCTGCAACATTATCATCCGGACGATTGTTTTGAAAGACGGAGAAGCCCATGTGCAGGCCGGTGCAGGAATTGTGATTGACTCTGTGCCCAAAGCAGAGTATTATGAATCATTAAAGAAGGCAGAAGCTCTATGGAGGGCGCTTTCTTTAACGGAAGCTAAGCGAAGAGTTGAGAAGAGTTCGAGAGAGGAGAGTCGAGTATGATTCTGATGATTGACAACTATGATTCATTTACGTACAACTTGGTGCAGTACCTGGGAGAATTGGGAGAAGAATTGCGCGTTGTGCGCAACGACCAGATTACATGCGACGAGATTGCGGAACTGGCCCCTTCTTATCTGATGATTTCACCGGGACCGTGTACCCCGAACGAAGCGGGTATCAGTCTGGAGGCGATTGAGAGGTTTGCGGGCAAGATTCCGATTTTTGGCGTGTGTTTGGGCCATCAGTCGATTGCCCAAGTATTTGGTGGCCGGGTGATCCGGGCAGAGCGCTTAATGCACGGAAAGACATCGGAAGTATTCCACAATGGAGAAGGTATTTTTGCCGGATTGCCTGTACCGTTTCGAGCAACGCGGTATCATTCGCTTATCGTAGAGCGGGAAACATTGCCGGATTGTCTGGAGATTACCGCGGAGACGGCGGAGGGGGAAATTATGGCGCTGCGCCACCGCGAATTTCCGGTAGAGGGCGTGCAATTCCATCCGGAGTCGATTATGACGGAACACGGCAAACAATTGCTCCAAAACTTCCTCGTGCGCTACGCTCCACTTACGAATATATAAATAAAGGAGCGAGAAAATCGTGAAAGTTTTTCTCGATGGACGTATTATGGATAGTCAACAAGCTGTGATCTCGCCGTTTGATCACGGCTTTCTTTATGGTTTGGGGCTATTTGAGACAATGCGGGTATACAGCGGACATATCGCGCTTCTGGAGCGGCATTACAACCGCCTTCGTCAGGCGGCGGAAGAGCTTGGCATCGACGTTACAATGACGCGGGAAGAACTTCGATTTGCGATTCTTGAAACGCTGAGCGCCAATCAACTGCACGATGCATATGTCCGGGTTGACCTGACGGCGGGAGATAAAGGGCTGGGACCCTACGCCGGTGTATATGATGAACCGAGCTGGCTAATCTTCGCCAAGCCTGTACCGGAATTTCCGCCCGCATTGTATGAAACCGGAAAGAAACTGCAGGTACTGAAGCGGCCGCGCAACTCGCCAGAGGGAGAATGGCGGTTTAAGTCGCACCATTATATGAACAACCGTTTCGGTAAAATGGAAATCGGAGCGAATCCGGACGTAGAGGGGTTATTTTTGACCGAGAACGGGTGCCTGGCGGAAGGAATTGTATCGAATCTGTTCTTTATCTCGGAAGGTGTAATCTATACACCAGACATAAAAACGGGAATTCTGCCTGGCACAAGACGGGAATTTGTGATGGAATTGGCTGAAGCGCACGGATACACCGTACGGGAAGGCTGGTATTATATTGAGCGTCTCATGGTGGCCGATGAGGTGTTTATAACGAATGCCATCCAGGAAATCGTGCCGATTCATACGGTGAATGAAAAAAGAATCGGCGAGGGTACAATAGGAACGATCACCAGACAATTGCTTGAGCTATACCGGAAGCATATTGTCTAAATCCAGGCCGGACATACTAACAGGGAGGGAGAAGAGCATGCGGCAAGGAATACAGGCAGGTCCATATGAATTACCCGTTCACCGGCGCACGCTGGTCATGGGAATACTTAATGTAACACCGGACTCTTTTTCTGATGGCGGACATTATCAGAGTGTAGAGCAAGCTCTGATGCATGCGTGTCAGATGGTGGAAGAAGGGGCGGACATTATCGATATCGGAGGCGAATCAACGCGTCCGGGGCATGAACCGGTCAGCATGGAGGAAGAATTGGAACGGGTCATTCCAGTAATTGAGAGATTGTCCCGTGAAATTGACGTTCCGCTGTCCATTGATACATACAAAGCAGAAGTGGCCAGACAGGCAGTGGCGGCGGGTGCGCATATTATCAACGATGTCTGGGGAGCCAAAGCCGACCCGCTGATGCCAAAGGTTATGGCTGAAGCGAATGTGCCGGTCGTATTAACGCATAATCGTCATAACAAAAATTATACGTCTTTCGTGGATGACGTGCTACAGGATATGAGGGAGTGTATTAACCTGGTGCGGGAAGCCGGGGTAAAGGACAATCACATTATTCTGGATCCGGGAATTGGATTTGCCAAAACGTATGAGCATAATCTCGAAATGATGTACCATATGGATAAACTGGTCGCGCTGGGGTTTCCGGTGTTGTTGGGCACGTCTCGTAAGTCGTTCATCGGCAAAGCATTAGGTAATGTACCGGTAACGGAACGGATGGAAGGAACGGCGGCGACAGTGGCGTTCGGCATAGAGCGGGGCTGCCGAGTTGTGCGGGTGCATGATGTACAGCCGATGGTGCGCATCTGTCGTATGATGGATGCAATGCTGTACGGCTGGCGGCAAGAGAAGGAGTGATATAGCGATGGATAAAATTCTGTTTAATAAAATGGAATTTTGGGGCTATCATGGCGCATTTAAAGAGGAGAATACGCTAGGGCAGCGTTTCTATGTCGATCTGGAGATTTATTTTGATCTTTCAAAAGCGGGGCACAGTGATAATTTGAAAGATACCGTAAACTACGCCGACATTTATAAAACGACTCAGCAGGTTGTAGAAAATGAAAAGTATGAACTCGTAGAAGCGATCGCGGAACGTCTGGCAGCTAAAATTCTGGATAGTTACCTGCTTATTGACGAGATTCTTGTTCGTGTGACCAAGCCGGATCCACCAATTCCCGGGCATTACCAATCTGTGGCGGTAGAGATTAAGCGCAGTCGGGAAAGAGCTAATGGATAAACAACGCACAAAGGCCTTCCTCGGATTGGGTTCAAACATGGGAGAGCGAGAAAAATTATTGGTGCAGGCAGTGAATTTGATCAATCAAACACCTGGAATCCGCGTGCTGCAAAGCTCTTTTATCTATGAAACCGATCCAGTCGGTTATACAGAGCAAGACGCATTTCTCAATATTGTTATTAAAATCGAAACCAGCCTTTGCGCTGCAGAGCTGCTTTCCCGTACCCAGGAAGTTGAAGCCGAATTAGGAAGAGTACGCACAATTCGCTGGGGACCGCGAACGCTGGACATCGATATTCTTTTATATGGGAATGAATGGTTGGATGATGGCGATTTGCAAATTCCGCACCCCAGAATGACAGAGCGGGCTTTTGTCCTCGTACCACTTGCAGAAATTGCACCTGAAGTTCAGATTCCTTATAAGGCAGGAGGAGAAGTGGAGTTTTTGCACATATCGGATGCGCTTGCGAAAGTGGACGGGAAGGAAGGTGTAAGGAAATGGAATACGCTTGACTGGGAGCAATCCTATGATAAAATAGGGGAATAATTAGCGGCTTTTTTTGAACATACAAGGAATAGCCCGTACTTTTTACACAAAGTATATGTGGAAGGTGGAAGCATGGCTAACCTGAAAATAGGAAACATCGAGTTGAAAAATAACGTAGTGCTTGCTCCGATGGCCGGTGTATGTAATCCGGCGTTTCGTTTGATTGCCAAGGAGTTTGGGGCGGGGCTTGTTTGTGCGGAGATGGTTAGCGATAAAGGCATTGTTCACGGGAACAAGAAAACGATCGAGATGTTGTATGTCGATGAGCGTGAGAAGCCGTTAAGCCTGCAGATTTTCGGCGGGGATAAAGAAACGCTGGTGCAGGCGGCGAAATATGTGGATCAGCATACAAATGCCGATATTATCGATATCAATATGGGCTGTCCGGTGCCTAAGATCGTTAGCTGCGATGCGGGCGCACGCTTGCTTTTAGAGCCCAACAAGATCGAAGAGATAGTGTCCGCGGTGGTCGAGAACGTATCGAAGCCGGTTACAGTAAAGATGCGCATTGGCTGGGATGACGATCATATTTATGTCGTCGATAACGCCAAAGCGGTAGAGAGAGCAGGCGGCCAGGCGATTGCGGTACACGGCAGAACACGTGTGCAGATGTACCAGGGCAAAGCCAACTGGGATTACATTCGTCAGGCGAAGGAAGCTGTCAGCATTCCGGTTATCGGCAACGGAGACGTCGCTACGCCGGAAGACGCGAAGCGAATGATTGAGGAAACGGGCTGCGACGGTGTCATGATTGGCCGTGCCGCGCTCGGTAACCCCTGGATGCTGTACCGTACGGTTGAGTATTTGACCAAAGGTGAGCTTCCAGCGGATCCGACTCCGCGTGAGAAGATTCAAATCGCATTGCTTCATCTTGACCGTCTCATCAAGGTAAAGGGCGAGAAAGTGGGTGTGCTGGAGATGCGCAAACATGCTGCCTGGTATCTGAAGGGTCTGCCAGCATCAGCACAAATCCGTGACGAAATTAATGTGCAGGAAACGCGTGAAGGTATGGCGAATCTTCTGTTGTCCTATCTTGAACGGATAGAGGCGAAAGCTGCAGAGTATGCGGCGAAGCATGAGGCCAAAAAGGTAGAAGCGGTTCATTAACGCGATTTGACATTAGTCGAGGGCTACCATATAATACCTTCATATCTGCATGGGAAACTGCCAGTGCTTTCACTGGCAGTTTCATATATGTCTACTATTCGCATAATAAATACAATTTTATCATACACTCTACGATACATCAGGCGCAGGAAAAGAAAAGACTGTATTAGGATGGGGGAATGTGAAAATGACGGAAAAAGAAGTAATTCTGACCGCTGCAGGTTTGCAGAAGCTCGAAGAAGAACTGGAACAGTTGAAGACGGTCAAACGCCGTGAAGTGGCTCAGCGCATTAAAGAAGCGATTAGCTACGGCGACTTATCCGAGAACTCAGAATATGAAGAAGCGAAAAACGAACAGGCTTTTATTGAAGGTCGTATCATTACACTCGAAAAAATGTTGCGTAACGCGCGTGTGATTTCGGGCGATGAACTGAATACCGGTATTGTAAGCGTTGGCTCTACTGTTAAAGTAAAGGACCTTGAGTTTGACGAAGAAATGGAGTTCAAAATTGTAGGTTCAGCGGAATCTGATCCAACACAGAATAAGATCTCGAATGAATCGCCAGTAGGATTGGCGCTTCTTGGCAAATCGAAAGGATCTATTGTAGATGTAAACGTTCCCGCTGGTGTAGTACGTTACGAAATTTTGGATATTAAAGTGGACTAATTTTGGCTAAGCTCCTTCGGTTACGTGGGAGCTTTTAGCCGGTTTTAGGCTACAATTATGGTAAAAGATTTTGAGGAGTTGAAAGCAAGCATGTCTCGACAAGAAGAGTTAAGTGAATTGGAACAAATTCGGCGTGAGAAGCTACATACGCTGCGTGAGAACGGAATCGATCCGTTTGGTAAGAGGTTTGAGCGCTCTCACACAGCTAAAGAAATTCTGGATCAGTATGGTGAGATAGAAAAGGAACAGTTGGACGAGCAGGGGATTGAAGTATCTATTGCGGGTCGGATGATGGCCAAGCGCGGACAGGGCAAAGCCGGCTTTGCGCATCTGCAGGACCAAAGCGGCCGTATTCAAATTTATGTGCGTCAAGATCAGGTTGGTGAACAGGCGTATGATATGTTTAAACTTTGCGATATCGGCGATATTCTTGGTGTAACCGGCGTAATTTTCAAGACGAAAACAGGGGAGACAAGCGTGAAAGCGAAAGAAATAACGCTGTTGAGCAAATCCCTGCGTCCTCTGCCGGAGAAATTTCATGGCTTAAAAGATGTGGAGACCAGATACCGCAAACGCTATCTGGATTTAATTATGAATCCGAATGTGAAGGATACGTTTATCGCTCGTAGCTTGATTCTACAGTCGATGCGCCGTTATTTGGATGAGCGTGGCTATCTTGAAGTAGAGACTCCGACCATGCACAGCATTCCGGGTGGTGCTGCTGCACGTCCTTTTATTACGCATCATAATGCATTGGATATGCGTTTATATATGCGTATCGCAACGGAGCTGCACTTGAAGCGGTTGATTGTCGGTGGTCTTGAGAAAGTATATGAGATTGGCCGTATCTTCCGTAATGAGGGAATTTCTACACGTCACAATCCTGAATTTACATCGATTGAGCTATATGAGGCATATGCGGACTATAAAGATATTATGCGCTTAACGGAAGAGTTAATTGCACATATCGCTCAGGATGTATTTGGTACGACTTTATTTGACTATCAGGGTCATCAGGTTGAATTAAAGCCGCAATGGAAGAGAATCCATATGGTGGATGCTATTAAAGAAGTAACCGGGGTTGATTTCTGGCCGCAGATGAGCGACGAAGAAGCGGTTGAACTGGCGAAGAAGCATAACATTCCGGTACCTCCGGGCGCGAAATACGGGCATATTGTCAATGAATTCTTCGAACATTTTGTGGAAGAGACGTTGATTCAACCTACCTTTATTTACGGACATCCGGTTGAGGTGTCGCCGCTTGCGAAGAAGAATGAAGAAGATCCGCGTTTTACGGATCGTTTTGAACTGTTTATTGTGGGGCGTGAACATGCCAATGCATTTACCGAGCTTAATGATCCGATTGACCAGCGCCAACGCTTTGAATCACAATTGTTAGAGCGGGAAGCCGGTAACGACGAAGCGCATATGATGGATGAAGACTTCCTGGAGTCGCTTGAATACGGCATGCCTCCGACGGGCGGACTGGGTATCGGTATTGACCGTTTGGTGATGCTGTTGACGGATTCCCCGTCTATCCGTGATGTCCTGCTGTTCCCGCTGATGCGCGAGCGTACTGTATCAGAACAGTCGGACGAAGAAGCCGATGAGGGAATTATGGAAGAAGCATAAGGAGCGAAGCATAGAGAGGTGAGTGTAGTGCTCACCTTTTTTATTTATGTATAGGAAAGTATATTCCGCTTTACAGTGATAAAGCGAAATGTATTTTCCTTCCATTCGCAAGCGAAAAAAAACTCGCGAGGCGTGTGCCGACCATTGCTTTTTCCGTGTGGAGCGTGTGGCCCTTAAGGGAGAGAAAGACCGGCAATGGTTTCCCCCCTCGAGGTACCCGGATGTTTTGCCGGTCCGACCGAAGGGCCACAAAGCGGCCGTTTGTCTTTTGTGTGGAAAAAGGACGAGCGGCACCGCCCGCGAGTTTTTCTTATATGAATAAATTAAAAATCAGAAAGGAATTAGAAAATTAAAACATAAAAATTTATGCTTGCTTTCTAAGTTGTTTACATGATATATTAACTAAGTCGCTTTTGAGAGAAGTGCAAGAAATTTTATCATCAAATAAAAAACGAAAAAAGTTATTGACAAGATATATTGTTTATAATAAAATATAAAAGTCGCCGCTGAGACATGGCGATATAAAAAAAGAAGTTCCTTGAAAACTGAACAGTACCACTCGATGTGTGCGAGTAAAACAACCCATAAAAGTGTAGTGAATGCTTTTATGGAGCCCGAAAAGATACCCACGAAAGTGAAGGGTCGCTTTGTAGCGAATTCCGAGTACTTTCGCGGGGCCCGAAACGATTTCGTTTCAATTACTTAAGCT
>NZ_DFMZ01000088.1:16638-18190 GCF_002375825.1 Aneurinibacillus sp. UBA3580 | reverse complement strand
GGAGACAGTTGCCGGTCTTTGTCTCCCTCCACGTCACACGCTCCACAAGGAAAAAGGAACGTTTGGCACACGCCTCGCGAGTTTTTTCTCGCTTACGAATGGAGGGAAAGGCCTTCGCCTTTTTCCACATTGAAATCACCCTCTCATTCTCTTCTCTCTTTTCCTTCTTACCACAAAAAGACAGCCTCCCTTCCCTCCATTTTCATGACAAAGCTTGTGGCTAATCAGCCATGGTGGATTTTTTTAAAAAGAGGTAGTATTGAAAGTGGAGAAGGGAGGCTTTACCCATGTATAACTCCAGGCAAACCGATATTCAGCATACTATTCTTCTCTTTGACGGCGTCTGTAACCTGTGCAATCAGGCCGTCCTTTTCATTATTCCGCGGGACCCGAAAGAAACGATCCGTTTCGCTTCCCTGCAGTCGGATACAGGACAGCGTTTGCTGGGCCAGCACGGTCTTTCCGCAGACAGATTGGATACGATGGTACTGATCGACAGAGAAAAAGCGTACACAAAGTCGTCGGCAGCGCTCCGAATCGCGCGAAAACTTCATTGGCCATGGCCGCTTTTTTACCTGTTTATTCTTATTCCTCGGCCGCTCCGGGATACGGTATACGACTGGATCGCCAGCAACCGCTACCGCTGGTTCGGCAAGAAAGAGCAATGCATGCTGCCGACGCCTCAAACTCGCCGGCGATTTCTCGAATGATCCGCACCTATGCAATCGTTAACGTTATTGAGTGCTCGCCGTCTTTTCTTTTAAAAGAAAATATAGCGCATTTTTCACTTTGCCGAATTCGGAAGCGTGCGGGCGGTCATCGTCATCTTTGTATCCGTAATCGACCATACGATTGCGGTTCAGGCACAATTTCGTCAACTCGGGCTTAAACAGGTCAAACATTTCAAAACGCTCCTGCAGATGAGGGAACCGCTGCTGGTAAGCTTGAATCGCATCGACCAGTCGGCTCCAGAATGTCCGTTCTTCCAGCAAACCGTTGTTGACCAGAAGATTGGACAAGTACCTCAGGTGACAAATGAACAGGCCCGTAAAAATAAATTGCGTCAATCCTTCCGGCGGCTCGCTGCGCAGCACAGCCTTTAGCTCTTTCGTTAGCGCTTTAAGCTCAGGCAAAGGCTGGTCGCTGATGTTCACATCATCTACAAAATCTTTGATAGCCAGGCGATGCGGCATATAATCCTTCAAGACAAGAATTGTATTCTGCCCGTGCGGCGAGAATACGGTGCCGTATTGATATAAATAATGCAGCAACGGCGGCATTATTACCTGGAATAATCGCTTCGTCCACTCCTCCGCCGACAAGCCGGAACGTTCGATGAGACTTTGCACGAACGGTTTGCCGTTTTTGTCCGTGTGCAACAGCGCGGCAAGCGTAATCGGATGCTCACCGTCCTCCAGATACGTATAAATGCTCTCCCGCCAGATCGTCCCCAGCATCTCAAGGTATTGATACGGCGCATGCTCCAGGTTTTCGTAATAAATATGGCTGCAGTTGATGCTTGCAACCTCCCCCGGAAGAATGACCCGGCATT
>NZ_DFMZ01000088.1:12081-16534 GCF_002375825.1 Aneurinibacillus sp. UBA3580 | reverse complement strand
CGGCATTCCTCTTTTAAGAACGGATCGTTTTCTTGAATGCCTTTGATATATTCCGTAATCTTCGGCGCAATCAGTGTACGCTCAGTCGGTAATCCTCTATATACGAGCGTGTTGAGAATACTCATCGGAAGCTTTACATGATGCTTTGATTTATCCGTCGTGTTTACGAATGTCCGGATGGACTGCTGCGGAAGATACATATCCGGTCCATCTCCCAGGGGAACGATGTGACCTAAAGCTAAGTCTTCTGCATAGTTTTGAATAATGACGTTTTTCCACTGCCATTCGTGAATCGGCATGAAATAATAATCTTCACGCTTGTATCCTTTCTCCTGCATGACATTTTCAAATCGGGCCTTCGTACTTCCATCCAGCTCATGTTCCATCAACGCTTCGAAATTCAACCCTTCAACGGATTGGAATGTTGCCCGGTCTTTATGGACGGCAATCCAGGACAGCCGGATTTCCTTCTGATTTTCAGGGGCGAAGTTCAGGTAATCGTCGTAGCCGAATCCGATCCTCCCTTTATTGTATGTAATCCACGGATGGCCGGTCATCTCCCCCTCCAGGATGGCGTAGTCGACATCGACCAACTCATCGGATGTTCTGGACTCCTTGGACAGGATATGGGCATCAGCAAGCAGTGTATGGTTCAATTCCTTAATCAAATGCCCCGCCGTCTCCGGTGACATGCCTATCATCTTCTGAATGTCCAGCAGGAACTCAATCGCGCTCGCAGCCTCCTTCCACTCTCCGTCCGCAAAAACTTCAATCGAATCATGCTTCACGTCAAAACTATCAAATAAGCGTTCCGCCGCGGAAAAGCGATACTTTTTCTGTTCTGAAATCGACAGTTCGTATCGATCGATTTCGCCCTCCTGATCGATCATCTCTGGATGAAGCATGTCCTCGTACATATATTCCGAAAACATTTTTGCGAGAAGTTTTCGATTCACTTCTATCCATGTTCTCTCATCCAACACTTTTTCTACTTCATTGATAAATAGCATCGTTGCCCTCCTTCAATTTCTGTACCTTTATAAAATTCGCCGCCTTCCCTCTATTCCGCCGTTTTGGTTCCGTTCATTGCTTTGTTTCTATACGTTGCTGCACCAACAATGATAAGATGAAGCGCAAAAATGAAGGCGGCAGCGATAAACGGCGAAGCTAACGAATAATCCTCCACCAGCGCCAGAGCGCTTAAAGGCGCTAATAGCAGCCCGAGGTTTTGGAAAGACGATAGAATGCTGTAATGATAATGAGCATTTTGGCTCCGCTGAAACAAATAAATATCCAGGATTGCCTGGCAGATGGCCAGACAGAAGCCGAACAGACACCGGGAAAAAATAAGCCATCCGAGACCCGGGCTAATGCCCTGCACGATCAAACTGAGGAATAATAGCCAGCCCGATATCTTATAAAAAGACGGGAGTTTTTCCAGACTGCACCGCTTTATGACAGGGAGCGCCAGTACGGCCATTAGGCTCGGAATCAAGAATAAGATGCTGCTGCTGACGAAAGAAGTATGAAAGGTCCCCTCCGTAAAAATAGTGAAAAACGGGCGGATAACATTGACCGAAAAGTGCAGGGTGAAAATAAGCAGGGCCATTTTCACGAAAAACATTATGTTGACCTCATTCTTCTCTGTCCCCTGTACATCGTTTTCTTCCGATTTATCCACTACAGATTCAAACGTAGTTTTATTCCTAAAGCTTTTCTTGAAAACTATGAAGCAAACAATCCCTTGCAGCAGGTCTAGCAGAGCAATCCACCAGAAGATTTGTAAAGGGGCTGCAAGGTTGATGACCCAGCCGCTGGTTATCGTCGAGGCGATAATCGCTGACTGAAGTACCGCATGATACGTTCCCGTCACCTGTTTCTTTTCGCTTCCGGCTGCCTGAATCATAATCGTATACAGCAGCAAGTAGCTGCTTTTGAATATCAATAGCATAATAGAAAACACAAGGAATTGCTGTTCGTTTTCCGATATAGCCATTAAAGCGCATGAAATGGCGGTCCCTGCCTGTCCGGCAATCAACAGTCGCTTACTGTCTATTTTTTTTGAAAGAAAGCCCCAGACGGGGGAAGCGAGAACCACGGTTAATCGGCAGGCAAATATATACCACCCGGTAAAACCGTAATCCTCCACGCCGAACACTTTTTGAAAGAACTGCGGATAAAACGGGGACAGCAGAACTTCCGTATAGACAAACAGGAACACGCAGGTGAACAATACAACCGAGACTATACGCTTATCGTCACGCATTTCTTCCCTAATCCAAACGTTTGGAAAACATTCTTTTCATGGACCGGATATACTTCTCTTCCTGCAAGATAATTGATAATGACAGAGTTGCGGTAGGCTCCCAAACCAAGATCCGGCGCGCCGACACCGTGCGTATGCAGCTCGCCGTTCTGAACGAAAATTGCATTCGGCGTGTTGATATGCGTCTTAAGCCGGTAATCGCGCGTCACCTGATACCTTCCCCTATCATCCCAGCAAATAAGATTCTTTATGCCTGAGAGAAAACCCGGTATGCCCGGTCTGTATCCGGTACCGAGAATCACGACATCTGAGCTGTGCTCAAACGCTTCCTCTTTTATCCATTGCAGGCAGCGCAAGGACCACGCACCCTTCCTTTCCTCTATATCCAGCACTTCCGTCATGGATTGAAGCTGGACATCGGGCATTTCTTCGGCAACAGAACGTTCATAGAGCAAATCGTAAATATCAGCAATCGTTTTCGCGCTAATGCCTTTATAGAGCAAATCCTGTTCGGGCAATATCTCATCTTTCTTATCCTGCGGCAGGTTATAGAAGAAATGAATATAATCAGGCGAGAAATACTCCAGCCCCAGCTTCGAGTATTCCATCGGGAAAAAGCCTTTTGATCGGGTGAACCAGCTGAGTTTGAAACCAAATTTGCTCTGCTCTTTCACCAAATCGTAGAACACCTCGGCCGCGCTCTGTCCCGAACCGATCACGGTAACGGACTTTGCCCCCAAACAATAATGTTTCTTCTCCAGATACTGCGAAGAATGGAAGACCGTATTGCCGAGTTTGCTTCGCAAATGTTCCGGCACGAACGGCTGCGTCCCGGTCCCGATAACAAGATGCTTGCTGAAATAGCGCTCTACGGCTTCTGTTCCTGTATCTCTCACATGAACTTCATATAAGAATTCCCCGTTCAATTCAAAAAGAGCTACGTCGATTACTTCCTTGCCAAAGCGGCACTCTTCCAATTGATCGGCTGTCCAACGGCAATAATGATTGTATTCTTTTCGCGGAATCTTGAAATTCTCCAGGAAATAAAAATGATAGAGCCGCTTATGCTCCTGCAGATAGTTAAGAAAGCTGAATCTGCTTTTCACATCCGCCATACTGACGAGATCGGCCAGAAAGGGAACCTGCAGGGTCGTTCCCTCAATCAGCATGCCCGAATGCCAGTCGAATTCCTGCTTTTTCTCAAAAAATACGGCATCAAGCTCAGGAACGCTATCAAGCAGGGCCGCCAGTCCCAAATTAAAAGGACCGATGCCAATGCCGATGATGTCAAACACACTTTCAGGCTCTTTGCGTATCAAAGACATGCTTCCACTTCCTCTCAAAATTCTCTCTATGGCAAAACATCAACAATCCGGTCTTATCGGGAAGCTCTATCGGCTTAACCGGCTCAAAACCACATGTTTCGAATATGTGTATCATCTTCTTGTTTCGGATGTCCGGTTCCGCTACAATCTTTTTCGTCCGGGCAGTTAAGAACTGAAAGCGAACCATCGCCCGCAGCAGCGGGAGGGCGTAGCCTTTTCCGAGAAATTCTTTCTCTCCGATGAGCAAATGGATGCCCTGATCGAACAAATCATACGGATAGTAATCTTCGATAATATCCCCCTTGACCCAGTAGGCTTCCCAATAACTCATCGGGATTTCTTCAATGCAACCTAAATAAAGCGTCTGATGCTGATCGTTTAAAAATTTCTCCAAATGCCGCTTGTATTTTTCCAGAGAAATATTTAGCTTCCAGAATGGAATCACATGCTCTTCCTGCATCCATCTGTGGAGCAAGTGCAGGTCTCGTTCGTACTCTACTTTGACGAAGGAGATCGTCTTGTTTATGTCTTGATCGAATTGCGTATAGCTGCTATTCACGGGCCACTCCCACCTTCTGAAGCAAAGGATTTTTGATCATCGTGTATACCGACTGTGCTTCCAGCGATCCGACCAGTTCATCCATATCGTGGAATCGGGTCAGCAGATTGGCTTTGCACGGCAACCCGGGCGCATAAAGCAGGCTATGCAGCAGGCTGCTTGTTTCGCCCGTTTGTCTATAATGGAAGTCCAATCTATCTCTTAAGATTTGAAGCAGCTTCTCCTCCCGAACAAGTCCTGCGGTTCCAAAACCGTTGATCAGGCCAAATAAATGATTAAAGAAGAAGTAATAACGCAGCCGCT
>NZ_DFMZ01000088.1:0-11970 GCF_002375825.1 Aneurinibacillus sp. UBA3580 | reverse complement strand
AGCCGCTCTTCCGCCACATGGTCCGCGCAAATCGTACTGCTTTTTTGACTCAATCCCGGTATTAGCTCTGCAAGCCGCTCCGCTTTCGATTCGCAATAGTAATAGCCTTGATTGTCACGATAGTAGAACCGTTCCGGGTATCCGTCTTTCAGCTTTACGATGGAATTCTGCTGGTGCGCTTCCAGAGCAATTCCGTACTCTTCGTACAGCCAGATGAGCGGATCGAGGGAAATAGAAAGATACCTCTCAAACCAATCGACACTCACTTCCTCCACTGTCCGCTCTTCTTTCGCGGCAATCTCTCTGACAATGGAGCCCAGCCGGGATGTTTCGCCGTACGCATGATCCTGGCATAAACCGGCAATCAGGCTTGCATTTCGGTCGTCCTGATAGAAAGGATTTTCCCTCATAACTACTTCGAACCCCGATTCTTCTCCTTGTAGCTTGATGCTTAGGTAGGCCGGATCTTTGATAATGTGAAAATGCCTGTGGTTTTGGCTAAGCCGCTCTCCGATTTCCGTCTGCAGAAGCCGGGATATTTCCACTCCCCTGTCCAATTCTTTCTGCTTGTTCACCCTTAAGGAATTCGTAATTTTAATAGGGACGGAAAATTTATACATATACCGGGCTTGCCTGCTGTACACCGTGCGGACGGAAGAAGTCGCGGTAAACAGCCTTCCCTTTGGTCCCAGATACTCCAGTAGCCCTCTGTCCATAAGCGCCTGTACTTCCGGTTTCTCCACCAGGGCGCTGGCCTGAAGAGGGTGGGCGGGCAGCAGAATAAACCCGTCACTCCGGCAATACGCTTCTATAAACCTCTCCTCCATGGCCGGATCGCTTCTCATTTCTTCTCGTATCATGTCAGCCGCCGAAGTTCCCGTACTCGAATCCTGCAGGACGATGGACGGGTGCGCCTTGAAATAGTGAAGCTGGAATTTCCCCTTCAACTCCGGAGAAAAAATCCGTTCTTCTTCCTCTGAAATCCCCTGCTTGCTTTTTGGGGTTGGATGCAGCAAATGGCCGAAGAGAAGCGATTGCTCCGCCTCAATGAACGAAAAATCAGGTTCGGCAAGCGCAAGCGCATCCTTCACTCTGCTTTCCGCATAGCGCCGTATATTCCTGCAACTTAATATGACGCGCAGCATAAACTCGTCTTCTGCATCCGTACGGCCCTGTTCAAGCAAAAGCTCCTTCGTGATAAGCGAGACCAGCGTAACGTAATCGGCTGGCTGCGGGTCCGACGATTCTTTCGTTCGATAATAAATCGGAAACGAAAATAAATGTCTGCCTGTCGCCGACCAATAGCGGACAGGAATGATGATCTCTATTTGCTGGGAAGACAGCGAGCTGACCAGAACCGTTTCCGGTACATGCACATGATTTGCAAACAACTTATTATCGAACAGTCCGGGCGAACGCTCCGTATAATTTTCTGTTTCACGCAAATAGCAATTCAAGAAGCTTTGGATCGTGGCTCTTTCCGCGATATCTTTCATGTGATTCAATGAATTCCCCCCCTTATGTACATGTCGCCAAGCTTTTGAACTTCCTCAAGGATGCTCTCGATGTCTTCGATGGTCGTTCTCGGGTTCAGCAACGTAAATTTAAGATAGGCCGTTCCGTCGATGCTCGTTCTGGCGATTACCGCACTTCCTCTTTGAAGAAGCATCCGGCAAATCAGCCTGTTTGCCTTATTTACCATCTCTTTGTCCTGGCAGAAATCGGGCTGGTAGCGAAACACTACCGCATTAAGCTCCGGCTGTTTATTCAGGACGGTCAGCTTATCCATTTCGGAAATTCGGTCCGCGGCCGCTTGCGCAAGACGGAACGTATAATCAATCATTTCGCCAAATCGTTCTATTCCGATGACTCTTAACGAAACAAAAAGCTTCAATGCATCAAACCGCCTTGTCGTTTGAACCGATTTATTGACAAGGTGCGGCACTCCTTCTTCTTCATCCTCAACGGGATTCAGGTAATTGGCATGATGATGGATAAAACGAAAACTTGTACCGTCTTTTACCAGGAAAGCTCCGCAACTGATAGGCTGGTAAAAAAGTTTATGGAAGTCTACCGTAATGGAATCCGCCAGCTCAATTCCCTGCATCTTTCCGGAGAAATCCCGGCTTAACAGCAAAGCTCCGCCATAAGCCGCATCCACATGGAGCCATATGCCGTTTTCCTTTGCGAGCTTCGCCATCTCCCGCAGCGGATCGATGCTTCCGAAATCGGTAGTACCGCAGGTGGCCACAAGGGCGAACGGAAAAAGCTGTTCCTGCCGTAATTGCGCAAGCTTTTGATGCAGGTCTTTCACGCACAG
Organism: Aneurinibacillus sp. UBA3580; assembly: GCF_002375825.1. NCBI lineage: Bacteria > Bacillati > Bacillota > Bacilli > Caryophanales > Paenibacillaceae > Aneurinibacillus > Aneurinibacillus sp. UBA3580. Next base: position 9,650 of record NZ_DFMZ01000088.1, on the reverse strand, counting down.
CCGGCGCCGATGGTCCGTTTTGATGAGCACAACCGAATTCTCACCCAGGCCGAGCTGCGAAGCGGATGTTTTCACCGTAAAATGTGCATCTTCCGAGCAAAGGATACGCAGGCGGCGGGCTTCCGGAGGCAGTCCGTCCTTTTGGACGTTCCATCCCCAGTGTTTCCAGCAGAAAGCATCCCGGGCAAGAAGCAGTCCCATGTAATTGGACTGTGTCCCCCCGCTTGTAAACGTACCGTCCGCCCCTTCCTGATATCCGAACGCGCCGCAAAGCCACCGGATCATTTCTTCTTCCAGGTACGTAGCGGCCGCGCTTTGATCCCAGGAATCCATGGATTGGTTCAATGCGCTGATCATCATCTCCGCAGCCAAAGCGGGAATCAGTGGAGGACAATGCAGATGTGCAATGCTTTTCGTATGCGTTACATGGATGGCATTGGAGAGAAGGCTTGTATAAATCTCTTGCAGTACGTCCTGCAAGCTCTCTCCCGCCTCTGAAATAGGCCACAAACTTTTAACGTCAACTCCTACCTCTTTAGGCGCCTTTCCGCTATATGGTTTTGGATAGGCCGCATAGAATTTCGACAGCGTTTCTTTGACAAGATCAACCGCCTGCCTGTAAGCCTGCAATCCCTCTTTCCCCGAATGGAGGAAAAGTGAAGGAACATAAGACAGACTTTCTTGAGAGATTTCGGACTTTACTGGCATGTCTTGTTTCATAAGCATCTCACCCCTTTTGGACGGCCGCCCGGACAGCTGCCTTGAAAATTGCGATGACTTCGTTCATCTGCTCTTCCGTGATAATCAAAGGAGGAAGGAATCTTACGACACTGCTGTGCCGCCCGCCAACTTCCAGGATGAGTCCGCGGTTAAAGCACTCCCGCTGAATTTTGCTTGCCAGTTCGGGATTGGCGGGATAGCTGCCGTTTGGCGCCGGCTGATACAGCGGATTTACGATTTCGACTCCGACCATCAGCCCCCGGCCTCTTACGTCTCCGATTTCATGGATATCCTCTTGCAGCTCTTTCAGAGAATCCATCAACTTTTCACCCATCCGTCCGGCATGGGATGCCAAATCGTTTTCTTTAATGAATTTCAATGTGGCCGCTCCCGCCGCCATAGCCATTTGATTTCCCCGGAATGTACCGATATGGGCGCCCGGAGACCATTGATCCAGGTCTTTATCGTAGATAACGACAGACAGCGGAAGACTGCCGCCGATGGCTTTGGAGAGAACGATGACATCCGGGATAATGTCAGCATGTTCAAAAGCGAACAGTTTGCCGGTACGTCCGATACCCGTCTGCACTTCGTCGATAATAAGCGGGATGCCCCGCTCCTTGGTAATTCTCCGCATCTCGCGAATCCATTCGATCGGTGCGGGAATTGAGCCTCCTTCGCCCTGGACTACTTCAAAAATCATTCCCGCCGGAGGAAGCACGCCGCTTTCCGGATCATCAAGCAGATTTTCAATGTAGCGGCTGCTAATGCGGTGACTTTCTTCTCCGCCGACGCCAAACGGGCAACGATACGCATACGGATAGGGGAGAAAATGAACGTCCGGGACCAGCCCCTGCACTTTCTCCTTCGGGCCGAGCGTTCCGCTCAGCGACATGGTCCCTTGCGTTGAGCCGTGATAACCGCCCTGGAACGAAAGAATGCTGCGCTTTCCTGTCGCGGTTTTTACCAGCTTAATTGCAGCTTCGATCGCATCCCCGCCTGTCGGGCCGCAAAACTGGATCTTTGCCCGCTTCGCGAATTCCTCCGGAAGACTGGAAAACACCTCGTTTATAAACTCCTCTTTCACCGGTGTCGTTAAATCCAGCGTATGTAAAGGGCGCTTGTCCCGAATCACCTGCTCTATGGCCTGAATAGCAACTGGATGGTTATGGCCAAGCGCCAATGTACCCGCGCCTGCAAGGCAATCGTAATACCGCTTGCCGTCGACATCATGGACGAATACACCTTCTGCTCTATCGATTGCAATCGGAATTCTTCTCGGATACGACCGTGCGTTGGATTCCCGTCTTTCCTGCTGTTCAAGAAGCTCCTGGTTTTTCGAAACCTGTTTTATTGGCATACAAAACTTCCTTTCTAATTGGAAATTATTTTCAATAACACTTGTAACATCAGATTAATTGATAAAGATTATCATTGTCAACAATACTTGAGAGCTATTCTCATTTATGATTCTTTTTGCTCGATCCGTGGGTATTATGCACGAATTAATATAAATACTCTGATAATATAGTCGATGCCAAAAACAGGAAAAATTACCCATTTTTCCGATATGTCCCCTCTACCTTTTCCCAAACGCAAAAAGACCTGAAGGGACGGCCTTCGCCAGACACCTTCAGGTCTTACTCTTATTTATCTGCTTGAGTTATATCCCGTTCTTTTCTTCCACAACTCTTTCAATCCGCTTTGCTTCAAGCCACTTAATCTGCATTCCTTCCGTTTTCTTAATCGTAAATCGCCATTGCGCGCAATCAATATACATCCCTTCCCGGATACCGGCGATACGGGCTGCCACCCAGCCCCCTATCGTATCGAATCCGTCTTCCGGTTCAATTCCGGTCAGCTCTGCCACTTCAGACAACAGCACTTTGTTATCCAGCATATAATGGCTCGGGCCGAGCGTCTCGACCGGCGAACGTTCATGTGTATCGAACTCGTCACGAATTTCGCCTACGATTTCTTCCAGAATGTCTTCCATGGTAACCATGCCTGCGGTTCCTCCGTATTCGTCAATCAAGACAGCGATGGATGTCCGCTTCTCCCGCATAGTTTCCAGCAGCTTCTCAAGCGGTGTGGCTTCATTGACGAACAGCGCCGGACGTATGATATCCATAAGCGAGAGGTTCGCATTCCCAAGGTACTTGATAAACAGTTCCTTCGTATGAACCACGCCGAGAATATGGTCTTTGTCCTCGCCCGCAACCGGATACCGGGTAAATCCTTCAGCACGAATCGTTTTTAAATTCGCATTCATGCTCTCTCCCGCATACAGGCAGACCATCTCCGTCCGCGGCACCATAATCTCGCGCGCCACCCGCTCGCTGAATTTAAAAATATTATTTACGTATGCATATTTCGTGGGGTTAATTTCTCCGCTATCCAGGATTTGCGCCAGAAGCAGGCGAAGCTCTTCCTCCGGGTGGGCATGCCCGACCGCCGACTTCCGAGGAAGCAGGCGGACCGCCAACCAGACGGCGGCGGCAAGAAGCACAGTGACACACAACATACTTATGACCCCGTCCATCCGCTTCCCGAAGGTCCACCTCCGTCACGCAATCTCATACACGCAAGGCTTTTTTATCACTGTAAAGCAACATATCCTTTCCTACACTACTAAAAAGACCGCCACAGGGACGGTCTATAAATCGAAATCAATCTCTTCTTCAATCTTTCCGGTTACTTCTTCTTCATACACCAGTTGACCTTCAGTAAAATCTTCTTCCCTAACCGCCTTTTCTTCTACCGCCATTATTTCTTGATAACCAGCAGGCATCGTTGGACGAAGCATGATTTCTCTTCGCAACGCCTCAAGTTCTTTGCGCATTTCCCGAATCAGGGCCAAGAGTTCATCTTCCCGGCAGTTTCGACGTTCTCTATATAAATCTTCCTCTACTAAGCGATTTATATAAGCCGGAAGCTCATTTATGTTTTTTGATTTATTATTTAGGATTCGATATACTTCACTGCTCATGAACTTTGTACGAATACTGATTACAGATCGTCTTTCATTAATGACAGATTGTCTTTTACTAATTACGGATCGCCTTTTATTAATTACGGGTCGTCTTTTAGACTTCATAAAATATCATCCTATTGCGCTGTAGCTGTAGCAGTTTCATTTAGGCTAAGGATTTCCAATGCATACAGATTGAGTTTACGTGCATCGGGCAGAAAGATGTGATACTGCTGCTGAATTTCTTCTCCATATTTTTCTGCTATTACTTCTTCAATAAATTTTTGTAGCACCGCTCCATTACCGCCGAGATACACATTTTTATACATCTTCCCTTGTGGTAACGGGAATGTATTCTCTATTTTTGCATTGTATATTTCCGCGTAGTTACGCAGAGATTCATGAATCACCTTTGTAAGGTCAGTAGTTTTCCCGCTCTTTCCATCTAGTAACCTCATTTCAGATTTATCGATGTTCTCATAAATGAATTTCTCTAAAGAACGAACATCCGGGAAAAACTCCAGCAGCTTTTCGGTTCTTAACTTCTCGATATGCTTCAGATAAGAAATGTCTGTAAGAGACTGCAGCGCATCCCTGTTTTTCGGTGCCTTCAATCCAGCGGGAAGAAATGCCAAATCACAGGTTCCTGCCCCGATGTCGTGCATAAGGGTATCAAAATCATTAAACTGATTTGCCAGATCATTGTTTTCCAGCCTGAAGTTTTTCTTAATTGCCCACCTGGCATCGGCACCCTCGATCCGGCATTTCGATGTAGCTACTTTAATTGATAAAGTACGCTCAGCTCCTGGAGTAAAGATCGTCACGTTATGTTCACCACGGAAGCGTGCAGCCATCTGCTCCTGCATATCTGAAAATTTATCTGCTTTTTTCAACAGCCAAATCGGAAGCATGGTTGAGAAATAATCAATCTCAACGTTACTCTGATCCGGACTTTCTGCATGAAGAACATGATAGTAGGCAACACCGGCTAAGAAACAGATGTAAGGAATTTCTGACTCGACTTTATTATGTAGTTTAGCGATATGCTTGTTACCTAACTGATGGTTTTCTGCTGCCTCCCCTATTAAGAAGAAACGTTCCCGATCATCAATAACGGATGAGATAAGAACATTTTTCAGAAACTCCTTCGGATCATCAATTCTTGATGTAAAATGAGCATTCGCTTCCTTCACGCTAAGCTCTACCACGTTAGTTGTTAGCTCGAAATAATAACCGTTCACCATAAATTGTTCAATGGAATTTCCGGAATCCTTATTGAACCTTTTAATCTTAAAAACGCTCATATTGTCCTCCTTTGGATGGTTTCTTCCTCTGTTAACATCCGTACCAAAACCTTGCTTTTGGGATAACCCGCTTGTTAACCGTATAGCCCCGGAATAAGCAGGACTCATCATTGACTCTGTTCTTTTTTTGTCAGCATTTTTCGGCTTCCAAGGAATTAACGTACTTCTATTCGCTTTCCTCTTTCTTTTTCGCATTTTTTTACCCCCTTTACTGCTTACCCCCTTAAACAATTCTCTATAGTACTTAATAATATGACTGCCATACATGTATTGAGACTTTCAAATCAAAATTTGTATAAAGAATTTAAAATAAAAAAACCTTGAATTCTAAAAAGGGTTTAGAATTCAAGGTTTTTTAGATTTTAAAGCAAGCACGTGCTACTTTTCGATCTCCCGATCCGGAAATGCTTCTTTCATGTTTTTCCACACCCCGCGCCCGGCTTCACGCGCTTCCGTCTGCCATTCGCGAATCGCATCAACGTATTTTACATTGGGCGGGAATGTCGCCAGCCGGGCCAATCCGCTGCGTACCAGTGTTCCATTAAAGAACTCGCCTTTGCCGTCATTCACATCCACATATACATAACGCAGCCAGCGCCCGTAACGATCATTGGGCTGTACGTCCTTCTCCAACCAGATTTCTTTGCCTTCCAAGCGCTGTGTCGTATATTCTTTCGCTTCTTCACCGAGATATCCCTTCGGACGGTTCGGCGCCTTCGATTCCGGTGTGTCAACAAGAATAAGGCGAACTTTGTAGTCTTTGCCTCTTACTTTCGCTACAATCGTATCACCGTCCACCACCCTTGTGACGGTCGCCTTCTGCAACTTCTTTCCCTTTATCTCTACCACCGCTTTCACTTCCTGCCCGTTATCGGGCGGTGCCGCGGCACAGGCAGCCAGCAGCCATACGCCAAGCAAAACCACTATCATCCATCCGATTCTTTGTTTCATTCTCGCATACCACCATTTCTGTCCTTGTTTCCTTGTATTAATTATGAATCTATATCCTCATTTTATAATAATTGTTTCTTTTCGCTTACTCACATGGCAATTATCATAAAATCCGATGAGCATTTTCATAATTTTCAGTTTAAAAAGGTGGTTATCGATTGTATAGTATACATAGCGCTTATTTAAAGGAGATAACAGAACATTATGCAAACAAAAAGCTTACATTACGGATGGATTATCGTAGCCATCGCCTTCTTCGCCCTGCTGGTCGGCGCCGGAATCCGCTCTACGCCCGGGGTTTTGATGGTTCCGCTTGAACAGGAATTCGGATGGGAGCGTACAGTCGTTTCGCTCGCATTAGCCATTAACTTGCTGTTATACGGATTGTTCGGTCCGTTCGCCGCCGCCTTTATGAACCGGTTTGGCATCCGTCAAGTCACCTCTTTCGCTTTATTACTGCTTGCTGCAGGCACTTTTCTGACTACGCAGATGAAGTCTGCCTGGCAGTTATATCTTCTCTGGGGTGTCATCGTAGGCATCGGCAGCGGATGTACGGTCGTGCTTAGCGCTATGGTGGCTACCCGCTGGTTTGTGAAGCGGCGCGGGTTGGTCGTAGGCATACTGACCGCGAGCGGGGCTACGGGTCAGCTTATCTTTTTGCCTATTCTGGCCCAACTGGTCACTTCCGAAGGCTGGCGGACAGCCACCTGGATGATTTCTATTGTATCGGTCATCATGTTTGTTATTATCGCTTTCTTTATGCGCAATTACCCATCGGATAAAGGACTGGCCCCATATGGGGGAACGGAGGACATCACAGAGATTCCGCAAAATCAAAGCAATCCTTTTGCCAGCGCTGTAGACGGCTTGCGGACAGCGATTCGCTCACGGGATTTCTGGCTTCTGGCGGGTAGCTTCTTCGTATGCGGCTTCTCCACCAACGGGCTCATCGGTACGCACTTTATTCCCGCCTGCATCGAGCACGGTATCCCGGAAGTGAAAGCCGCCAGTATGCTTGCCCTTATCGGTATATTCGATATTATCGGAACGACCGTCTCCGGCTGGCTTTCCGACCGCTTTAACAATCGCTGGCTGCTTTTCTGGTATTACGGATTACGAGGGCTGTCCCTGCTGTTTCTGCCCTCTGCTTTGGACTCCGCCCATTTGAGCTTATGGTTCTTCATCGTCTTTTACGGTTTGGACTGGGTAGCCACTGTGCCGCCGACCGTTCGTCTAACTACGGATATTTTCGGCAAGGAAAACGCCGGCATCATGTTCGGATGGATTATGGCTTCCCATCAGATTGGCGCCGCCTTTGCCGCTTATGGCGGAGGATTCCTCCATTATTTATTTAACAGCTACTTCTTTACGTTTATCCTGGCAGGGATTTTCTGCTTCCTGGCAGCCGGTATTGTCATGAGGATCGGTAAAACGGCAAAACCGTATGTAGAAAAAGTAATAGTGAAATGAGCATAATCATAAGAAAAACCTGCGGGGCGTGTGTCGGCCGCTGCTTTTTCCGTTTTGCCTCCTAGTGGAATAAGCACGAGCGGCAACGCCCGCGAGTTTTTCTCATCTTATCTTTCTGGCGAACTTGATTTTGCGATCTTTTTAATTTCAACCCGCTTGATTTGCAATCCATCCGTTTCACGGACGGTGAACTCCCAATTTTCCACTTCGACTTTCTGGCCTTCTTCGATGCTTGGAACCTGAGTGGCAACCCAACCGCCAACAGTGTCAAATTCCGGGTCGGCAGACACCCCCGTTAACTCTTCCACTTCTGTCAACAGCACTTTATTGTCTACAATATAGTGGTTTTCGCCAACCGTTTCTATTGGGGGGCGCTCATTCACATCGAATTCATCCCGGATTTCACCCACGATTTCCTCCAGAATGTCTTCCATAGTTACCAGTCCCGATGTACCGCCGTACTCGTCAATAAGAATCGCCAGAGAACTCCGCTGTTTCTGCATTTTCTTCAAAAGCGTTTCCAGTGGTGTGGCTTCATTCACAAACAGGACCGGACGCATCATTGTTGTAACTTCCAAGTTCGGGTTTTCGAGATACTTCATGAACAGCTCTTTTGTATGGATAATCCCAAGAACATGATCCTTATCTTCCTGGACGATTGGATAACGGGTAAACCCTTCCTGACGAATCGTCTGGAGATGCTCCTGCAGGCTATTCTCGGCATACAAACATGCCATCTCGGTACGCGGCACCATAATTTCCCGCGCCACCCGCTCATCAAACTTAAAGATGTTGTTCATGTACGTAAATTCCGCCGGGTTAATCTCCCCGCTTTCCAGACTCTGCGCCAGAATGAGGCGAAGCTCTTCCTCCGAGTGCGCATGCTCATGCTCACTGGCCGGCTTCATCCCAAACAGACGGATAAACAGACCCGCGGAGCCGTTCAGTGCCCAAATGAACGGATACATAATTTTATAGAAAGCGATAAGCGGACGGGCTAACCGGAGACTGAGTTCCTCCGCTTTTTGAATGGCCAGCGATTTTGGGGCAAGCTCGCCAAGCACAACATGCAAAAACGTAATGAATGAGAACGCAAGAATAAATGAAAGCGTATTGGCGAGTTGCTCCGGCACATTGTAGTTGAGGAACAGCGGATGCAGCAGATGGTGAACGGTCGGCTCCCCCAGCCAGCCGAGTCCTAGCGCAGTAATGGTAATGCCAAGCTGGCAGGCCGATAAATAGCCGTCCAAATTATCGATAATACGCTGTACGGCAATGGCTGACTTGTTTCCTTCCATCGCCAGTTGGTTAATCCGGGTCGGCCGCACCTTAATCACCGCAAACTCGGCGGCAACGAAAAACGCCGTGGCGATAATTAAAACTGCGACCAAACTTAGGTTAATAATACTTTCCATCTACTCCCCGAAGGGTCACCTCCAAAAAATTAAGTATTGATTTACACCTTACTATTTTTGTCTTATTTTATGGCAGACAAACAAAGCTAACATCGTTTTGTACAGCAGCACGTTACGCTGATGTTTATTCTTACTATACGGACAAAAAGACAATAAGGTTTCATTGTAATACCCGCCCCCTCCGTTTTCTCGCTGTTTGATTCATGTAAGCCTCGAAATAGATTTTGAGTAAATTTCCCTTATCCGGTATAGTATAACTAAACGTCAGGAAGAATTTTTTATATAAAGAAAACAGTAGGCAATCAAATTTAATGCTTTTGCGCTGTTGTTGGTTGAAGTCATTGGGATGTGTAGGGGAGGAAAAGAAATGGAAAACAACGACACTCCATTAAAGCACTTTTATTATAAGGAACCAAAAAACAAACGAACAATATGGAAACGGGTATTTTTTATTGGACTCGGAGCATTTCTAGCTGCTTTTGGATTAGAAATGTTTCTTACTCCAAACCGAATAATAACAGGTGGAGTAAACGGGATCTCAGGTATCTTATCTCATATAACAGAGATGCAGATGGGGGTGTTTTTATTTTTCATAAATCTTCCATTTATTTTTAATCATAGCAAGAGAATAAATCGATCCAGAGCTTTATTAGCTGTGCTGGGTTTATTTCTCTTATCTGCGGTAACTATCCTTCTCCATCCTTTTCCTCCATTGATTGAAGACCCGCCTCTTGCTGCGTTTTTTGGTAGCCTTATATTGGGTAGCGGAATCGGTCTCATATTCCGCCACTCAGGATTTACAGATGGTGTTCAGCAGGC
>NZ_DFMZ01000084.1:11512-16913 GCF_002375825.1 Aneurinibacillus sp. UBA3580 | reverse complement strand
CTAAGGAAGAAAAAGGCCTTCGCCTTTTTCCCCATTGAAATCCTCTCCTCCTTCTTTCCTCTCTTTTTCTTCGTACCACAAAAGTCAGCCGCCCTTCCCTCCATTTTCATGTCGGGGTTGCGGCTGATTGGCTATGGTGGTTTTGTTATTCTGCTATGTGGAGGGAAGACGGATGAGCGAGGAGAAGCGAACTGCAGCCGTAATTACGCGACTGGAACGTCAAAAGAAAAATAAGCATCGCATCAACGTGTACCTGGACGGCGAATATGCGTTTGCTATCCATGAAGATGTGCTGGTCAAGTACCGTTTGAACAAAGGCTGTAAATTGGACGAAGCGGATATGAAGGAGCTGCTTGATGCAGAAGAGAAGAACCGTGCTGTGCAGTATGCTTTGCGCTATATTAGCCACCGTCCGCGCACCGTCGAAGAAGTACGGCGCTATTTGCTGGATACGGGATTCCCTGCATCGGTAGCGGATGAGACAGTATCCGGTTTTATCAAACGAAAATACCTCGATGATCGTGCTTATGCCCGGCAATGGGTGGAAGAGAGGCTTCGTCTTAAACCCCGTGGCAGGCACTTGCTGCGCCAGGAACTCCAGGCCAGGGGAATTGACGGGGAGGATGTGGAGGCAGCGCTCGCGCAGGTGGAACAGGAAGATGAGGAAGCCGCTTGTCTGTCGATTGCACGCAAAAAATACGGACAAAAGCGGTTTGGATCTTTTCAAGAAATGAGAAATAAAATAGGGCCGTTTTTGCAGCGCAAAGGCTTTCCGCACGAAATCATTAAAAAAACCCTCGAAACATTAAAAAATGAGAGCATAAACCAAGAGATGTAACACAAATTACCCATTCTTGACATTCCTGCGGTATGATGGCAAAATGAACTTGTATATTCTTTTTCTACCGTGGTCCTCTCTTTTTCGCTAGCCTCGGGTAAGAATATATAGATGGTTTTGCATAGGAGAGATCGAGTATCCGATCTCGTTTTTTAACTAAACCTGACATTCTACACAGCCAAAAATTGAAGAAAGACCTCAGATGCAAGGAGGTGACAGAAAGATGAACTTAGTACCTGCAATTCTCATTGCACTTGCATCTCTGGTGGTCGGAGCGGTAATTGGTTATTTTGTTCGTAAATCACTCGCAGAGGCAAAGATTTCGAGTGCGGAAGAAGCTGCACGTCAAATTGTAGACAAAGCGGAAAAAGAAGCGGAAGCACTCAAGAAGGAGAAAGTGCTCGAAGCGAAAGACGAAGTGCATAAACTGCGAACGGATGCCGAGAAGGACTTGCGCGAAAGACGAAACGAGATTCAGCGCCTTGAGAAACGTGTACTGCAAAAAGAGGAGTCGCTTGACCGAAAGATGGACACGTATGAGCGTAAGGAAACGGAGCTTGAGCGTCGCGAGCAGGCGATTAACCAGATGCACGCGAAAACGGAAGAACTTTTGCAGGCTCAGATGGCTGAACTCGAACGGGTTTCAAACCTGACACGCGAAGAAGCGCGCGACATCATTCTGCAGCAGGTTGAGGATGAAGTGCGTCACGAAGCTGCTATGCTGGCAAAAGACATCGAACAGCAGGCGAAGGAAGAAGCGGACAAAAAAGCCCGTCATATTATTGCCACGGCGATTCAGCGCTGTGCCGCGGACCATGTGGCGGAAACGACAGTATCGGTTGTTTCGCTTCCTAATGATGAAATGAAAGGTCGGATTATCGGTCGAGAAGGTCGAAATATTCGTGCTCTGGAGACGTTAACTGGTATCGATTTAATCATTGATGATACTCCGGAAGCCGTCATTTTATCCGGTTTTGATCCCGTTCGTCGTGAGATTGCGCGAACCGCACTGGAGAAGCTTGTGGCGGATGGACGCATCCATCCTGCACGTATTGAAGAAATGGTTGAAAAAGCGCGCCGTGAAGTGGATGAGCGCATTCGCGAATACGGTGAGCAGGCTACATTTGAGACAGGGATTCACGGACTGCACCCGGATCTCATCAAAATTCTGGGCCGCTTAAAATACCGTACCAGTTATGGACAGAACGTGTTGAAACATTCCATTGAAGTTTCACATTTATGCGGGTTGATGGCTGCAGAGCTGGGCGAGGACCAGACGCTGGCAAAGCGTGCCGGTCTTCTGCATGATATAGGCAAGGCCATTGACCATGAGGTTGAAGGTTCACATGTTGAAATTGGGGTAGAATTAGCGAAAAAATATAAAGAGCATCCCGTTGTTATCAATGGAATCGCCTCACATCACGGAGATTGCGAACCGACATCGGTTATTGCGATGCTGGTGGCCGCAGCCGACGCTTTGTCCGCTGCAAGGCCGGGAGCGCGCCGTGAAACGTTGGAAACGTACATTCGCCGCTTAGAGAAGCTGGAGGGCATCTCCGAATCGTTCGAAGGCGTTGAGAAATCGTATGCGATTCAGGCAGGGCGTGAAGTCCGAATTATGGTGAAGCCGGATCAGATTGATGACCTGCAGGCGCATCGTCTGGCACGTGATATTACGAAGAAAATCGAAAGCGAGCTCGACTACCCGGGACATATTAAAGTCACCGTTATCCGGGAGACACGGGCAGTTGAATATGCGAAATAAAACGCAGAAGCTTCTCCGAGTGATCGGCAGAAGCTTTTGTTTGCATAAGAGGAAGGAGACGAAATATGAGGCTGTTATTCATCGGTGATGTGGTAGGCTCTCCGGGGAGAGACATGCTGAAAGAGATGCTGCCCCGCCTTAAAAAGAAATACAACCCTCATTTCACGGTCGTCAACGGGGAGAATGCAGCATCCGGCAGGGGGATTACCCAAAAGATTGCCAACCAATTCTTTGAATGGGGAGCAGGTGCCATTACTCTCGGCAATCACTCTTTTGATAACAAGGAAGTGTTTGACTTTATCGACGATGAACCCCGCATTGTGCGTCCCGCTAATTACGCCCCTGGTACGCCAGGTAGAGGCCATACGTTTTTGAAAGGAACAAATGGCGGAGAGCTGGCTATTATTAATCTGCAGGGACGGACATTTCTTCCTCCTTCGGATTGCCCGTTTCGTACGGCAGAGCATATCGTTGAACTGGTTCGAAAACGTACCCCGTATATTTTTGTCGATATGCATGCGGAAGCAACATCAGAAAAGCAGGCGATGGGGTGGTTTTTGAATGGGAAGGTGAGTGCTGTTGTCGGTACGCATACGCACGTTCAGACTGCCGATGAACGGATTCTGCCCGGAGGGACGGCCTATCTAACGGATGCTGGCATGGTCGGTCCGCGCAACAGCATTCTGGGGATGGAACGTGAAACAGTGTTGAAGAAATTTTTGACAGGGTTACCGGTTAGATTTGAAGTTGCGATGGTTAAACCGCAATTAAATGGGGTAATAGTTGATATGGAAAAAAACACCGGTCGTGCCAGCTCTATTCAGCGAATTATTATTGATGAAGACCATCCGTTTATGGAATGAACGTTTTTTAATTTTCAGAATATTTTTCATCCAAAATATGAATGGGACAGGAATGATTTGTACCTTCGCTGAATAGAGTAATTGTGGTAATCATCAATCTATCTAAGGAGGTACTTGAGATGGAAGTATTAAAAGTTTCAGCAAAATCCAACCCTAATTCTGTCGCTGGTGCCCTGGCCGGAGTTCTGCGTGAACGCGGCGCAGCTGAGCTTCAGGCCATTGGAGCGGGTGCACTTAATCAAGCAATTAAAGCAGTAGCAATCGCACGAGGGTTTGTAGCACCGAGTGGTGTTGACCTTATTTGTATCCCTGCCTTCACGGATATTCTAATAGAAGGCGAAGAACGAACCGCGATCAAGTTGATTGTCGAACCTCGATAGTTGAATAACCACAATGGTCTTTCATCAGTTGTGCCTGTTTATTCCTCACTGGATAAGCAGGCTTTTTTCATTTTCCTCCGTTTTTCTTGTGTGCTTGTGAACAAGAATGAAGGAGAATGTAGGAGATTTTGAAAGAATGAAGCAGATATACCAATGCTTTTATCTTGATTTTTTACCGGTCCATGGGGTAATCGTAATTTTGTTTAAGAAATCTTAACTGAAGGGTTGCAATTTGAGAGAGAGAGGACTACAATGAATAAAGTTTGAAGTACACAATTTGTTCATATTTTTTAAATAGATACATATAGTAGGTGACCTGAAAAATGGAAGAGGGCTCAAAACCGTGGTGTATCTGTTTAAAAAATGGTACACTTTTCAACTGAAAAGAACGAGCAATCTATCGTCTTGAAGGGGTGGAGTTCATGATTAGTCAACTTTCTTGGAAAGTTGGAGGACAACAAGGTGAAGGGATTGACAGTACAGGCGAAATATTCGCGATTGCGCTGAATCGTCTAGGGTATTATCTATATGGGTACCGCCATTTCTCTTCCCGCATTAAGGGTGGTCACACCAATAACAAAATTCGCGTAAGCACGAAGCCGCTGGGCGGAATTTCGGACAACCTCGACATTCTCGTGGCATTTGACCAGGAGACGATCGACGTTAACAGCCCGGAACTTCGTAAAGGCGGCGTTATCATTGGCGATTCTAAGTTCAATCCGAAGGCGCCTGAAGGGGCGGATGTCCGCCTTTTCTCTGTACCTTTCACTGAGATTGCTGAAGAACTCGGAACGTCTCTTATGAAAAACATGGTGGCGATTGGAGCTTCCAGCGCTCTCTTGGGTTTGCCTGCTGAATCCTTCTCTGAAGTGGTGGATGAGCTGTTTGGCAAGAAAGGTCAAAAAGTGGTTGAGAAAAACATGGAAGCTATCGCTCGCGGCGCCGAGTATGTAAATAAGGAAGCAGGCGGTCCGATTGAAGAGTTGCGCTTAGAGCCGGCAGACGGCAAGAAACGCATGTTCATGATCGGTAACGATGCGATTGCAATGGGTGCACTTGCGGCAGGCTGTCGTTTTATGCCAGCTTATCCGATTACTCCGGCTTCTGAAATTATGGAATATTTGGTTAAGAAGCTGCCTGAATTCGGTGGTACCGTTATTCAAACTGAAGATGAAATCGCTGCCGTAACGATGGCAATCGGTGCGAACTATGGCGGTGTTCGTACATTAACCGCCTCCGCGGGCCCGGGACTTTCCCTGATGGCGGAAGCGATTGGCCTGGCGGGGATTACGGAAACTCCGCTCGTTATCGTAGATACGCAGCGTGGAGGTCCGTCCACTGGTATGCCAACCAAGCAAGAGCAATCTGACGTGAACGCAATGATTTACAATACACACGGTGAAATTCCGAAAGTGATATTAGCACCGAGTACGGCGGAAGAGGCGTTCTACGATACAGTAGAAGCGTTCAACATCGCAGAAGAATACCAGGTGCCTGTTATTCTGCTGACAGACCTGCAACTGTCTCTCGGTAAGCAGACAGTTGAACCGCTCGA
>NZ_DFMZ01000084.1:0-11414 GCF_002375825.1 Aneurinibacillus sp. UBA3580 | reverse complement strand
AGTTGAACCGCTCGATCAGAGCCGCGTGGAAATCCGCCGCGGTAAGTACCTGGGCGGACAAGAACTTCCGGAGCTGGAAGGCGAAATGTTCAAGCGCTATGAAGTAACGGAAGACGGCATTTCACCGCGTGTTGTACCGGGACAAAAACACGGTATCCATCATGTAACAGGCGTTGAGCATACAGACACGGGACGTCCGACAGAAGATCCGGTTATCCGTGTGAAGCAAATGGACAAACGCCTGCGTAAGCTCAACAATCTGAAAGTGGATACGCCGGTATACAAAGATGCACCGAACGAAGAAGCAGACCTGCTTGTTGTAGCCATGGGCGGTATTCGTGGCGCGGTTACCGAAGCAAAAGAACGTCTGGAAGCCGAAGGTGTGAAAGTGAACCAAGCCCATGTTCGCCTGATTCACCCGTTCCCGGCTGCTGAAATGAAGGAACTGATGGAAAAAGCGAAGAAAGTGGTCGTTATCGAGCACAATGCAACAGGTCAATTGACTGACCAGATCAAACTGCACGTAGGAATGACCGACAAAATTAACAGTGTGTTAAAATATGATGGTAACCCGTTCCTGCCTGGCGAGATCTACAATAAATGCAAGGAGCTGTTGTAAGATGGCAACATTTAAAGACTTCCGCAATAGCGTAAAACCGAACTGGTGCCCGGGCTGTGGTGACTTCTCTGTACAAGCAGCAATTCAGCGCGCCGCAGCAAATGTAGGCCTTGAGCCTGAAAATCTTGCAGTCGTATCCGGTATCGGATGTTCCGGACGTATCTCCGGCTACATCAATGCATACGGCGTACATGGCATTCACGGCCGTGCGCTTCCGATTGCGCAAGGTCTGAAAATGGCAAACCGTGAACTGACAGTTATCGCTTCCGGCGGTGACGGTGATGGCTTTGCGATCGGTATGAGTCACACCATTCACGCGATTCGTCGTAATATGGATATCACATACATCGTTATGGATAACCAAATCTACGGTCTGACAAAAGGTCAAACATCTCCGCGTTCGGCAGAAGGCTTCGTAACGAAGTCTACGCCGAAGGGATCCATCGAGCCTTCCATGAAGCCGCTTGAGCTGGCTCTTGCAGCCGGTGCAACATTCGTGGCGCAGACGATGTCCAGCGATCTGAAAGGCATGACCAGTCTGATTGAACAAGGTCTGAAGCATAAAGGTTTTTCGCTGATTAACGTATTCAGCCCGTGTGTAACATTCAACAAAGTGAACACGTACGATTGGTTCAAAGAGCATGTGAAGAATCTGAGCGACATTGAAGGATACGATCCGCACAATCGCATCGCCGCTATGCGCGTACTGATGGAAACAGAAGGTCTGGTAAACGGTCTGATTTACCAGAATACAGAGCGTCAGTCTTACGAAAGCATGGTAAAAGGCTTCAAAGAAGAAGGTCTTGTAAAACAAGACCTGACGATCGAAGAAGCGAAATTCCAGCAGCTTATGGCTGAATTCATGTAAGCAAACAACACAAGCACCAACTGTCATCCGACGGTTGGTGTTTTTTTCATTTGCCTGCTTTTTTGCTACTATGTCTATATGCAGCCAAATTCAATGGAAGGAAGGACGAGAGATGAAGCTTACTGTACTGGGATACCAGTCGCCGGCTCCGGGACCGGGCGGGGCGACACCGGGGTATTTGCTTGAGACGGAGCAGGGAAAAATTTTGATTGACTGCGGCAGCGGCGTCTACGCGCAGCTAATGAAATACATTCGTATCGAAGAGCTCACAGCTGTCATCATATCGCATTATCATCACGACCATATCTGTGACATACCTATTCTGCAATACGGTGTCATGATGTCCTCGGTTTTCGGCAGGCGAAGCGGTACGCTTCCGGTATACGGGCCGCCGGAGCCGCAGGATTGGGCCCAAAAAATGAACTACCAAAAACACACCCGCCTGAATTCGCTGAAAGAAAATAGTGTGCTTTCTATTGCCGGTGTGGATCTTTCTTTTCTGCGTACCGACCATCCGATTCTGTGCTATGCGATGAAGATTACGGATGGAAGAAAAACGATTGTGTACGGCGCAGATACAGGGCCGGGCACAAACTGGCAGGGATTTGCGGATGGATGCGATTTGTTTATCTGTGAAGGTACATTTACCACGGAATATGTTCCTCAGGGAAAGCGCGGACACCTCTCTGCACGGGAAGCAGCCCTGACAGCGCAGCGCATTGCAGCCAAACAGCTACTGATAACGCACATATCACCGGACATTGATCGCACTTTATACGAACGTGATGCAGCGAATGGAGGATTCAATGGCAATTGGGAACTGGCGGATATCGGGCAGGTGATCGAATTGTGAAAACGGCACATCCTACTGCGCGCGCCCGCTTGCCGCGCGTGACGGAGATGGCGCACCGGCTGCTGGCAGAACGTATTACAGCGGGTGACACGGTAGTAGATGCTACGGCAGGCAACGGTTATGATACGCTATTTCTGGCCGGTTTGGTGGGGGAGACGGGACGCGTATATGCGTACGATATACAGGAGGCGGCCATTAGGGCTACGGCAGAGCGGCTGGATGCGGCAGGTGTGCGGGATAGAGTAATATTGCGGCATGCTTCACACACGGCCATTGCTGAATTACGTGATTCTCTACAGGCGGTTGTCTTTAACCTGGGCTATTTGCCTGGTTCAGACAAAGGCGTGATTACACAGGCTGATTCTACGCTGCAGGCCGTACAGGCTTCTCTCGAACGTCTTGCACCGGGCGGCATGGTCTTGCTTGTCGTTTATCAGGGACATGCCGGGGGAGAGCAGGAAGCTGAGGCGTTAGAGGCTTATACACGTAAGCTTTCTCCCCGGGATTATCTTGTATTGAAGTATGAATACATTAATCCTGACAACCGTCCACCATATATCCTGGCCATTGAGAGAAAGTGACCACGCGGCAAAGAGGGATACGCCATGGCGTACCCCTCATTTATTTTATGCCCGGTTTCCTGGCAGACCCGCTTTCTGCTGAAAAGGAACTTTGACGTTTTTAAAGCCGGCATTATGCGGTGTAGGCTGGTGTTTCTGCGTATGTGCCTCCCGAGCGCGCGGTTTTCCGGGTGGCTTATACAGTTCCGTCGCAAATTCGGCTCGAGCAAAGTCCTGTTTATTGCGGAAAATGTCATGGTTATTTGGCATCATGGTCACCTCCAGGTTTTTTCGGGGCGTACTTGTAGTATATCCCCCTGTAGAGGAGGCATGGGTGTTAATATTTTCATCAGTTGCTTGCTTTACACGCAAAGGAGGTGATATGAGAAAAATCAGGAATTGTATTTTGTTCATGTTTTTTTTTGGTTGAAACATTTCGAATAAATGGGTATAATCGCCTAGTAAAGTATTATTATCAGATCTTTGTAATAAAATCAACCTCAGCAATCTGAAGGCCCGAGGAGGAAGAAAAATGAGCAAACGTATTTTGATTGTAGATGATGCATCCTTTATGCGGATGATGATTAAAGGCTTTTTAACGAAACACGGATATACGATCGCGGACGAAGCCGCGAATGGGATGGAAGCAGTGGAAAAATATAAGCAGACAACGCCCGATCTTGTTACAATGGACATTACCATGCCTGAGATGGACGGTATCGAAGCGGTAAAAGCTATTCGCCAGATGGATCCGAATGCAAAGATTATTATGTGCTCTGCAATGGGACAGCAAAACATGGTTGTACAGGCTATTCAGGCCGGGGCGCGTGATTTTATTGTTAAACCTTTTCAGGAAGACCGGGTAATCGAAGCCATCAAAAAAGTTCTTACATAAAGAAAGATGTTAGAATAATGCAATAAATAGGGGGGGGAGCATGCAGGCAAATCAAATTAATGCAATCTTGTCCGGTACGCGCAGCGTATTGGAGGGGCACCTTGGAATGCAGGTAAGTTCAGGGAAACCGACGCTGCAGGTCAACCCGGTGTTTTCCGGACAGATATCAGTTATCGTGGGGATGACGGGAATGCTGAAAGTGGATTTGATTCTTGGTATGACGCAGAAGGCGGTTTGTGCCATTATCAGCAAAATGTTCGGAGGTATGGAGATACAGGAAATCGATGATATGGGATGGAGCGCATTCTCCGAGTTTGGCAACTGGGTAGGAGCGGCCTGCTGTACAGAGCTAATTAACAACGGATACGAAGTGAATATTACGCCTCCGATTATTAATGAGGGCGAAAGCAAGTTTCGTTCTGTGCACAAATTTATCAGCATTCCATTTCAGGTCGATGAGAATGAAATTATGGTGCATGTAAGCGCACAGCAATCATAGTGGACGGGCCGCCTTAGTGGTGGCTCTTTTTTGTGTATTTGGAACTGTTTTATAGAAAACGATCATGGCATCTCAGCCGCAACCCCGACATGAAAATCATAGGAAGGCCAGCTGACTTTAGTGGTACGAAGGAAAAGAGAGAAGAGAACGAGAGGATGATTTCAATGTGGAAAAAGGCGAAGGCCTTTTTTTCCTGGATCTTTTTTCCTCTTCTCCTCTTTCTTTTCTCATGATTTTTACAGAAAAACAAACAAATTTCTGAGGAGAGATGAGGATGCAAAAAAATACGGTAAAAGTAGGACTGATGGGCCTTGGAACTGTCGGCACGGGCGTCGTGCGTATCGTACAAGGACACCAGGAGGATTTACAGAAGCAAACAGGGCTTTCCATCGAAATTGCGAAAGTGCTTGTTCAGGACGTAGAGAAAACGCGCAGCTTAACGCTCGATAGAAATATGATTACGACTGATGCGGCAGAGTTGTTCAGCAATCCTGACATTGACGTCATTGTCGAAGTCATCGGCGGGATTCACCCGGCGAAAGAGTACATTCTTAATGCGCTCGAAAACGGCAAACACATTGTCACGGCCAATAAAGACTTAATGGCGCTGCATGGCGCAGAAATTCTGTCCAAAGCGCAGGAAAAAGGCTGCGATGTATTCTACGAGGCGAGCGTGGCCGGCGGCATTCCGATTCTGCGTGCGCTGGTAGAAGGATTTTCGTCCGACCGCATTACCAAGATGATGGGGATCGTGAACGGTACGACCAACTACATTATGACCAAGATGAGCCAGGAAGGCGCCGACTATGCGGAAGTGCTGAAAGAAGCACAGGCGCTTGGTTACGCGGAGTCCGACCCGACGGCTGATGTGGAGGGCCATGACGCGGCGCGCAAAATGGCCATTCTGAGCACGCTCGGCTTCCATGTAGACATGAGTCTTGAAGATGTGGATTGCCAGGGGATTTCAAAGGTAAGCGCGGAGGATATTTCCTACGCGAAAAAGCTTGGCTACGAGATTAAATTGCTTGGTATCGCACAGCGTGACGACGAGCTGATCGAAGTGAGCGTGCAGCCGACGCTTGTGCACCATACGCACCCGCTGGCTTCCGTAAACGGGGTATTTAACGCGATTTATGTACACGGCGAAGCCGTGGGAGAGACGATGTTCTACGGACCGGGCGCGGGTGAGCTGCCAACGGCGACCGCAGTCGTATCGGACCTTGTAACTGTCGTGAAAAATATGAAGCTCGGTGTAAACGGGCGCGGCAGCGTCGCACCGTACCGCGAGAAACAGCTTAAAACAGACGATCAGATCGTCTCGAAATATTTCCTGCGTCTCATTGTGGATGACAAACGCGGAGTGCTTGCGCAAATCACTCGCATTCTTGCCGATCATGATGTAAGCTTAGAACAAGTCCTGCAGCAGCCGTACAACGGAGGTAAACAGTCGGAAATCATTCTGATTACGCACCATGCATCACGCAGAAACATTTTTGAAGTCCGCAAGCAGTTTGAAGAACTTACAAGCATCTCTGAAGTGAAGAGTCTGTATCGTGTAGAAGGTGGGGAGGAGAAATAATGGCTGGCATTATCGAACGCTACGCAAAACATTTACCGGTGACAGAGAAAACACCCCGGCTGACATTGCATGAGGGAAATACACCGCTTATTTTTGCACCGAAATTATCAGAAGAATTGGATTTGGAGGTTTATTTCAAATATGAGGGGCTGAATCCGACCGGATCATTTAAGGATAGAGGCATGGTGATGGCGGTAGCGAAAGCTGTGGAAGAAGGAAGCCATACGATTATGTGCGCCTCGACCGGAAACACGTCCGCAGCGGCTGCGGCTTATGCGGCCCGCGCTAACCTGCGCTGTATCGTGTTAATTCCGAACAACAACATCGCGCTTGGCAAGCTGGCGCAGGCCATGATTTACGGGGCGGAGATTATCGCAATCGAAGGAAACTTCGACCAGGCGCTAAAAATTGTACGCGACATCTGCGAGAAGCACCCGATTACGCTGGTGAACTCGGTTAACCCGTACCGTCTGGAAGGCCAGAAAACGGCTGCGTTTGAAATCTGTGATACGCTTGGGAAAGCACCGGATGTTCTCGCCATTCCGGTAGGAAACGCAGGAAACATTTCTGCATACTGGAAAGGATTTAAAGAATACTATGAAGCAGGAGTCGTGGACAGTAAACCGCGCATGTTCGGATTTGAAGCGGAAGGAGCGGCGGCTCTTGTAAAAGGGGAACCGATTGAACAACCGGAGACGCTTGCGACAGCCATCCGCATCGGTAACCCGGCCAGCTGGGATCTAGCGTTGACCGCCCGGGACGAATCAAACGGGCACATTGATTACGTAACGGATGAAGAGATTGTGGAAGCGTACCGGAAACTCGCGTCCATGGAAGGAATCTTCGCAGAGCCGGCATCGGCGGCATCGCTTGCCGGACTGATGAAGATGCGTAAGCTGGGCCGCATTCCGGCCGGACAGCAGGTCGTATGCGTGCTGACAGGCAACGGTCTGAAAGACCCGAACATTGCTCTGAAGTCTGTCGGCGTAGATCCGGTCGTAGTGGAAAGCACGGAAGAAGCGGTGCTTGGCATTATTACCCAGGGAGCGGGTGTGTAAGGTGCAGAACGGAAAGGTAAAAGTGAAAGTACCGGCCAGTACGGCCAACCTCGGGCCGGGCTTCGATACCATCGGCATGGCTTTTCAACTTTATACGACCATCACGCTGGAAGTGGCGGACACGACAGTCGTCCGCCTGCATGGCCCGAACCTTTCCGGCCTTCCCACGGATAAGAGCAACCTGATTTACCAGATTGCGGCCCGTGTATTTGAAAAAGCCGGGCTTGCGGTACCGGAGATCATCATCGATGTAACCTCAGATATTCCGTTGACAAGAGGATTGGGCAGCAGCGCTTCCGCGATTGTCGGGGCACTGGTCGCCGCAAATGAGCTGGCAGGCAAGCCATTTACAACGGATGAGCTGTACTATATGGCTACGGAGGAAGAAGGGCATCCGGACAATGTCGGTGCTTCCTTCTTCGGAGGTGTCATTGTGGCGCTGATGGAGAAAGACCACGTACCTTATGTGCGTTTTCCGGTACCTGAGCATCTCGAAGCGATTGCCGTCATTCCGGAGTTTATGCTGTCGACGGAGAAAGCCCGGGACGTGCTGCCGTCTATGTACAGCCGCCAGGATGTGGTATATACGGCGAGCCATACCGGCGTGCTGGTAGGGGCGCTTGCGACGGGCAATTTGTCACTGCTTCGCACGGCGATGAAAGACGTCTTTCATCAACCGTACCGCGTCCCCCTTGTGCCGGGGTTGGATACAATCCTTGCGGAAGCACACGGGTACGGAGCGGTGGGCGCAGCATTGTCCGGTGCGGGACCGACCATTATCGCTCTGGTCGACAAGCGGAAGCCGACTGACGCGCTTCAGGCATTTATGGTGGGAACACTGGCTGAATACGGCATTGGCTGTACGATCATGCGCCTTGTCCCTGACGAAACCGGCGTGCAGGTAGAGCACTTCTTTTCCGGCGTGACTGAACAAAGGAGCTAACAAGTATGGAGAGAACGTTTGCATTTTTAGGCCCGCGCGGCACAAATACAGAAGAAGCGGCGCGTCTGATTTTCCGGGAGGAAGACGACGTATTTCGCCCGTACCGTACTATTCCGGATTGCCTGGAAGCGGCGGCGGACGGCAAGGTGAATTATGCGGTTGTTCCCTGGGAGAATTCGTTGGAGGGATCTGTCAACCTGACGCTCGATTGGATCATCCATAAAATTAATCTGCCTATCTTAAGTGAATTGATCATTCCGATCTCACACCAGTTGTCCTGTGCAAAGCGCGAGCATCCGCTTGCGCTTTCGGACGTTACGAAAGTATTGTCCCATCCGCAGGCCATCGCGCAGTGCCATAACTATCTGCGCGATTACTTGCCGCATGCTGAGATCGAATATGTCAGCAGCACGGCGGAAGCGGCACGCCTTGTCAGCGAGCATCCGGAAGAGCCGTGGGTGGCTATTTCGGCGATGCAGGCGGTGCATTCGTACCCGGTTATGCTGCTGGCTGAAAATATTGAAGACACGGAAAACAATTTCACCCGGTTTATCGTACTGGGAGAGAAGCCCTTGGTACTGCCGGATTCGGAGAAGCACAAGACGACGATTCTCGTTACGATGCCTTCCGATTTCCCCGGTGCGCTGCACCAGGTGCTCTCCGCGTTTGCATGGCGGCGTATCAACCTGTCGCGCATTGAATCCAGGCCAACGAAAACCGGTCTTGGCAACTACCATTTTGTGATTGATATTGAACAGAAGATGGATGACGTGCTGCTTCCGGGCGCATTTGCTGAGATGGAAGCGCTTGGCTGCCAGGTACGCTTCCTTGGCACATATCCAGTATTTATCAAACAGCGTAATGGTGCTGAATTATCCCTTCGCTCATAAAAAATAGAATACAGCTATGTAAGAAAAAAGAAACGGAGGAAATAACATCCTCCGTTTTTCCAATTGCTTATTGAATTTTCGCCATTTCTTCTTCATCGATGTCAAAGTTTGCGTATACGTCCTGCACATCGTCGTTGCTTTCAAGCATTTCCATAAGCTTCAGCATTTTTAATGCATCATCGCCGGTCAATTTAATTGTATTCTGCGGAATCATTGAAATTTCGGCCGTATCCAGTTCGTAACCCGCTTCTTCGAGCGCGGTGCGCACCGTTTCAAAATCTTCCGGCGAGCTCTTAATCTCAAAGCTTTCCTCGGATGCCTCAAAATCTTCCGCTCCGGCATCCAGTGCCGCCATCATAACAGAGTCTTCGTCCAGGTCGGTATCTTCGCGGCTGATTTCGATCAGACCTTTGCGGTCAAACATGAAACTGACGCAGCCGGATTCACCCAGATTGCCGCCGTTCTTCGTGAAAATGTGACGTATATCGGCTGCCGTGCGGTTCCGGTTATCCGTCAGGGTCTCTACCATTACGGCCACACCACCCGGTCCGTATCCTTCATAAATAATCTCTTCGTATGTGACACCGTCCAACTGTCCGGTTGCTTTCTTAAGTGTACGTTCGATATTATCATTCGGAATATTGGCTTCTTTTGCTTTCGCAATTGCAGTTTTCAGGCGTGAGTTCGTATTCGGGTCCGCTCCGCCTGACCGCGCAGCTTGATAGATTTCTTTCGAGATTTTCGTAAAAAGCTTCGCCTTCGCCGCATCCTGGCGACCTTTACGATGCTGAATGTTTTTCCACTTGGAATGACCCGCCATGCATCAAACCCTCTTTCTCTCGTATTCCGTGCGCGTCCGGCGCACTGCACAAAAATCCAACTCTCAGTGTAGCACAAGAAAAAGAAAAGAGCAAAGCGGCTTTTAGCAAAATCTCACGTATAAATGAAATGTTCATACCCCGCGAAGAAGCGTTCCCTGCGCCGCCAGTTTTTCATAATGATTGCCAGATAGTACTCAACACGGCTGGCCTGAAAGTTCTTGCGCTTTTCGAATACGCCGGTCACTTCGCGCATGTAATTATCGGGAAAGCGCAGCAGAAGAAAGATAAGTGCCACCTGCGCATCCGATAAAGGGCGAATCTGCCGGTATGCCTCGATCGCTTCGTTAAATATCGATAAGTCCCATTCCTGCAGGACAAGCGCACGGTTAATGAGCTGGATAATGTCGACCAACGGTGTGTCATAGGCGGCCGTATCCAAATCGATAATGGAGCTGCGGATGCCGCTCAGCAGAAAGTTATGGCTGGCCAGATCTTTGTGTGCAACGTGCTGTTGATAAAATGAATTCGCATATTCGACGGCAAGCGCAGATTTTCTGGCAATATCAAGTACATATTCAGCCTCCTGAAGGATAGAGGGAGCACCGTTTTGTATAAGATTCGTCAGGCGATTTTGTCTGACACTTCCATTTTGGATTTGGTTATAAATTTGAACAAAACTTTCATATCGCTTTTCCCATTTAACAAGTAAGGGTACACCTTCTTCCGGTGGCGGACCTCCCGGAATATGCATGCTGTGCAGATGAAATTCTGCCAGTTTTCGCAGTGAATGTAAAATATCCATTCTATGAAAATAGCTTCCTTCTCTGCCGGGTATTCGCTCCATAGCCGTCACGTAGCTATTCTTCCACTTAAAAACCGGGACGTTCTGGATGGTCGGAATGTAGCGGACGACATCATGGAAGCCGCGCTGGTGCAGCGTTTGAGAGAGATAGGTGACCCAGGCCGCTTTTTTAAATTCGGTATAGCCTTTTATAACCCAGCTGCCGCGATTTGTATCGCAGAGCCAGACGGTACGTTTCGGCCTTATGCGCGTGACGCGGCAATGGTACATTTTTTCGATTGCGGCGGCTAATTCTTGGCTCATAAGCCTCCTCCTGTCATAAATACATAGAAAACGACCATGGCGTCTCAGCCGCGACCCCGATAGGAAAATCGAGGGAAGGGCGGCTGACGTTTGTGGAAGGGAAAAGAGAGAAAAGAACGAGAATACGATTCAATGGAGAAAAAGGCGAATGCCTTTTTCTTCATCAGATCTTCTTTCCTCTTTCCCTCTTTCTTTTTTCCTTATTTTCATATGAAAAAGGCGGGCTCTTATCTGAGCCCGCCCGGACGGTTAGCAATGCGACGAGCTGGAAGCGGAACTGCTGTCCTGGCAGCCGCAGCTGTCTTTGTAGATTTGTGTTGGCATTGTCATCTGCGGATAGCAACCATACGGGGCATAGGCAGACCCGTAGGACGGCGCCATTATATGCGGATGTGCCGGCATCATGGGCGAATATGTGTACGGATTCATAATATTCGCCGTAGCGGACGGATATCCTCCTGGCATTCGGCAAGCTCCGCAGCCTGTTCCTATATGACCGTGTCCACCATATGGCATGATTGATTGCATTGTTGGCAGTTGAGCAGACGGCATCATGGGTGCTTCTTCATAGTGGGGAGAGGACGAGTCGTCTTGCACCGTATCTTTTTTTGTCGGTATTTGTTCATTGGACATCATAGGGAGCTGTTCATTCGGCATCGGCTGCGTGGCGGGCAGTTGAACATTCGGCGCCATAGGAAGCTGTTCATTCGGCATTGGCTGCATG
>NZ_DFMZ01000065.1:0-21312 GCF_002375825.1 Aneurinibacillus sp. UBA3580 | reverse complement strand
TATTTCTTCTGATTCAGTTTTCAATGTGCAACAGATACATACAAAGCTCTTGCCTAATTAGGTAAGGGCTTTTTTCTATATTTTATCTTCCGTAAATCATATGTGAAAAAGTATAGATTTCTTTTTGATGACAAAATATAAAAGCAGAGGGGTGATAAAATGGAAACAAAACGTGCACAGGAAATTCTACAATCACCTGAAAAGATTGATGTAGGGTTTGAAGGCGTTCCGGTATGGATCGACTCCGTTGACGAACAAAGCAAAACAGCAAGGGTACATACAATGGACAATCCAACCGAGCGAAAAACGGTCGCGCTGTCGGAGTTAAAAGAACTGGAACATCATTAAGAACAAAAACGAGAGAAGCTGCTGAACAAAACGGCAGCTTTTTCCTTTATGAACAAAAGCTAACCGGAGACCTGAAAGATACCTGGGGTACACTATAGTCAGGAGGTGGACCGCCTTGGGTTGGTTGCTGTTTCTTATCGGAGCTGTACTGGCGTTTGTCACTGTGCAGAGAAGATGGTTTTATGACCCGACGCATCCGAAAAGACCGAAGAAAACCCGCACAAGTAACTGGTTCAGAAGCAAGTAGCAATCTTTGCAGGAGAGAAAAGCTTCTCTCCCCTCCTGCTTGCAGACCACCGCAATCGTATAGGCCCCATACGAAGGGATGCTCCGGACTTCCTGAAGGTTTTTTATCTGCATATCTAACTTGCTGAGGTTGAGACGACGTGATGTTTTCGGAAACTGAAGGGATTTTTCTTCTGTCCAGGAAGAGCAATGTAGCCAGAGTGTTTGGCGAGTTTCAATTTGAGCTGTTGCAACAGCTCAACGGATACTTAATAATCTCACGCAGCATTATATGACTTTTTCAAAATCGGTATCCATATTTCACTTTTGAAAGTTGGTGAGGTTACATCTTTATCCTCATTCCACAGGATTTCTGGACCTTCTGTCTGTTCATAGTTTGAGGATGGAAACCATTCGGAATAAATGCGTCCCCACACATCTTGCAGCGTATCAGGAAATGGTCCGATCGCTTCGAATACAGCCCATGTTAAGGCAGGAACTTCAAGCTGTGTTAGGTTATCTGGACACTCCTTAGTTGTTGCTACGCCAATATAGTGATCAAGTTCCCCTTTTTCCTCCATCCTGCCTTCGGAAAAGTTCGTGGATGCACTAAGCAGTCCCATAGGCTCGACATTAGAAAGTATTTTAAGTTGATTGATCGTTTCACCATCCAAGCTTTTCCACATAGAGGCAATCTCCGGATTAACCCCCTTGAAAATAATAGGAACTCTTTTTTTAATACCAACGATGCGAAATGCCTCTTTTTCTTCAATTCGATAGTTCATTTCACTTTCTCCTTTAATTGATAACTGGAAGGTCATTCGTGGGTAAGCTTTAAGTGAATGGCCATTATTTCTGGCTTCTGACGGTGTTATGCCATGCAAATTTTGAAAAGCTCGTGCAAAAGAATCTGGTGAGTTGTACCCGTATTTCATTGCAATGTCAATGATCTTTGAGTTGCTATCTTTAAGCTCAAATGCTGCAAGAGTAAGACGCCTGCGGCGGATGTATTCCGATAGTGAAATACCTGCAAGGAAAGAAAACATCCTTTTAAAATGATATTCGGAGCAGAAAGCCAGCCCTGCTACTTCTTTAAAGTCAATATCGTTAGTAAGGTTTTCTTCAATATACTTTATCGCTTCATTCATGTTCTTAAGCGAATCCATTATATGACCTCCTTTATCAATAGAATAGCAGGAGTTGAATGTATCCATCCGACATTTCGTGCACAATTATGTAGGGTCTATTCTTATTCATAAGCTTAGTATGCAAGCATACAACATAACAAATTAAAACAAAAGAATTTTGATTGCCGGATTGCTTCTATTCTCTGCTTTCGTTATTTATCAGCGGGAGCAAGATAGTGAACAGATTACAGCTTCCAGGAAGAGTTTCTTCTCCTCAGCAAAACGAAATCCCAGCGTAGACTGAAGTATCCCCCAAATTTGTAAATAGAATAGAAGCCAGGCATGCAACATGTGCTCACCTGGCTTGTTTTCCTTATCTATTATTTTTTTGTTTTCGGGAATAAAAAGTCGATAAACTTTTTTGCTGTTGGCTGGGGTTCATGGTTGGCAAGTCCGGGCCGTTCATTGGCTTCAATAATCACATATTCATCTCCCGCAAAGTCCGGGACCAGAAAATCCATTCCCACCACGGGAATATTGAGTACCCGACTTGCTTTCTCTGCGGCTTCTTGCAGAGAAGAGGAGACCTTATCCGTTACATCGGTAATGGTGCCGCCCGTATGATAATTGGCAGTTTTGCATACCTGTACTTCTTGGCCATCGGCAAGTACATCATCCCAGCTCAGATTCTGATGGCGGATGACGCGCTCCGTCTCTTTATTTACCGGGATTTTGGACTCACCATCTGTCTTCTCTGCGAGATATTTGTTTTTCGCTTCGATCAGCTGACGGACGGTATTCGCCCCATTACCTGTAATACATGCGGGCCTACGCTCGATGGCTGCGACAAATTCATGGTCGATTACAATGATACGCAGGTCGCGTCCGTGAACGAATTGTTCAAGTAAAATATGATTGCTATGCTCTAATGCGGATTCGATGGCCTGCCGCAATTCCGCTTCCTCGCGTATATCTACCGTGATGCCTCGGCCCTGTTCCCCGCTGGCCGGTTTAATTACTACGCTGCCCCATTCTCGCATTAATTCCGCCGCATGATTCATATCGGTATAAGAAGCCTGACGGGGCACACGCAGCCCGGCTTTATGCAAAGTCCGGTGCGTCAGCGATTTATCATCACAGATTGTCATTGCCATCGCACAGGTTTTTTCAGTGAGCGATTCGCGGCACAGCACGGACTTCCCGTCATAATGGAGGCGGTAAAGATTGGCTTCTTCGTCTACAATTTCAACATCGATACCGCGTGCTTTCGCTTCATCAATGAGTATTTGCGCATACACGTTCAAGGCTGCGGGCCTCCTGTATAATACACTTCATTAATATCATTCTTTCGTTTAATCACATAGACAGGAACTTGTTCAAAGCCAAGCGCTTTGTACAGGGCGATGGCTTTCTTGTTGTCATGCAGAACCGATAGGTCAAGGTAGCTACGTCCTTTGGCCAGATAATACTCGGCTACTGCGCGTACAAGAGCCCGGCCGATGCCTTTGGCACGCCGATCCGGATCTACGGCAAGTGCCCAGAAGCTCGCTCCATTTTCCGGGTCATTGAACGCGGCTTTATGATCGATACCTGTAATGGTGCCGATAATTTCTCCGTCTCCCGGATCTTCCGCAACGAAATAATTAAATGTTTGCGTGTACTGATTTTTTATCATGGTATCCTGGTCCGCCTCTACCATGCCGCATTTTCGGTAAATCTCATTGACCCGTTCCGCATCCCGTCGATCTATCATAAAGCGGATAGTAAAACCGCCGTGTCTACGTTTTGGCATGCGATAGTTATGCATCCAGAGCCGAAATGTAACGGATGGGTCGACAAAAAGAAGATTGGGTGCTTTAGACAGCAGTACATGATGGTTTCGTACATAGATGGCCAGATCCCGTCGTCCTGTTTTTTCCTCAAGGAAGAGGTCGATGAGCTTATGATGGTCATCGAATGTTTGCCCGAAGATAAGGTGACCCCAGCCGACGTCAATGGCCACCTCTGCATCCATTCCCTTCGTTTTTATCTTTGGAATGTTCTCGCTCCAGCTATGAAGAGAAGGGGTTTTAAACCGCTCCAGGCGAAATTTTTTTCTCTCTCCCCGATATTGCATAATTAACACCCCATCTTTTGCAGCCATAGTTCAAGCACGGTTAACTGCCATAGTTTGCTTCCGCCTAACACGGTCATATGATCCTCTGGTGCTTGCAGTAATTTTTCTACGTAAGCAGGGTTGAATAAGCCCCGCTGTTTTGCTTTTTCTGTTGAAAGAATTTCACGTGCAAAGTCCAGGTATTCATCACGCAGATATTTGAGGGCAGGCACAGGGAAATAACCTTTCTTCCGGTAGATGACTTCGTGCGGAATGACGCGCTCTCCCGCTTTCTTCAGGATGTGTTTACCGCCGCTCGCTACCTTGAGATCCGGAGGAATAGAGGCGGCAAGCTCGACCAGTTTGTAATCAAGGAACGGAACACGAGCTTCTAAGCCCCAGGCCATCGTCATGTTATCGACCCGTTTGACCGGATCGTCAATTAGCATGACGCGTGTATCAAGGCGAAGCGCCTTATCGACCGGTTCCGCAGCGCCCGGTGCGGTGAAGTGGTTTGCGACAAACTGTCCGGATACGTCAGGACCATGATAAGAAGTTTGCAGAGCTTCGATTACTTCCTCATGCGTACGGTCAAAAAACGCTTCTCTATATTCCGTTACTGCGTCCCGTGTTCCGTTCATTACTTTCGGATACCAGTGATAACCGGCGAACACTTCGTCTGCACCCTGCCCGCTGAGCACAACTTTCGTCTCTTTGCTGACTTCTTCCGAGAGCAGGTAGAATGCCACAGCGTCGTGGCTGACCATCGGCTCTGCCATGGCGCTGATTGCTTTTTCGATATTCGGAAGAAGACGTCTGGAATTAATGAAGATTTTTTTGTGTTCGGTACCGAATTCTTTGGCGATAATATCGCTATAGTAGAACTCGTTTCCTTCTTCCGTTCCTACATCCTCAAATCCGATGGAGTAGGTATGCAGAGACTGCGGATTACATTCCGCCATAAGCGCGACAATGAGGCTGGAGTCCAGCCCGCCGCTCAACAGGGCGCCGACGGGTACATCGCTGACCATACGCCGTTTGACGCTTTGCCGCAATTCATCAAGCACACGTTCAATCCATTCTTCCTCCGACAGCGTTTCGCTTCGCTCGAACTTTACGTCCCAGTAAGAAGAAATTTCTTTTGCACCGTCTGCACTGATGCTCATAATCGTCCCGGGAGCCAGTTTTTTGACGTTTTTAAAAATCGTATAAGGCGCGGGCACAACCGCATGGAAGCTCAAATAATAATGCAGTGCTTCGGGAGAAAGCTCCGGGCGGATCATGCCGGCACGGTTTAATGCTTGAGTATTGGAAGCAAAATAAAACGCGTGCCCTTCTTCGGCATAATACAGCGGTTTAATACCGAGCCTGTCTCGGCCCAACAGAAAGCGCCCACGTATTTGATCATGAATACAAAAAGAAAACATGCCGTTCAGCCTTTTAACAAATTCGTCGCCCCATGCATGGTACGCTTTTAGCAGTACTTCAGTATCGCTGGTAGAGCGGAACGAATATCCTTGTTGCTGCAGCTCGTCACGCAATTGCTTGAAGTTATAAATTTCGCCGTTATAGACAATTTCTAACTTCAATTCCTCATCGATCATCGGTTGGTGGCCGTTTTCTGATAGGTCGATAATACTCAGGCGCCGGTGCCCGAATCCGAATCCTTCTCCCATATAGACTCCAGAGGCGTCCGGACCGCGTGTCTCAAGCGCCGGAAGCATGTTTTGTACTGTTCCCTCATCTACATTGCCTTTGTCATATCGAATAACACCACAGATACCACACATTGTTTTTCACATCATCTCCTACAATACTTTCCTGGAATCAATTCCATAGGGGTCTCTGCTTCATTTATTCCACAAATAAGAGCCTGCTATATATAATTAGGTCTGTCGTAAGGTACGTTTTACAATATCTCATTTTCCTTTGTTATGCAAATTATTCAAAGAATTTGATTTTATCTTACTAAATATGATTTGATGGAAGAAAAAAAGACCTGCGTCCATATACCTTATGCAATAAGGTAAGCGGGCAGGTCTTTTAATTTGTGCCATTATGCGGCCTCAGATTCTTTGGAATGAACTTTTCTCATAAAATCGTTTACATCAGCAGGTACTTTACGGTCAAGTTTTGATACAATATAGACAGACAGGAAGCCAAGCGGTACTGTAACTAAACCGGGAACTTTAAATTGCAGGAACTCCGGCAGGGTGGACGTAAAGAAAATCATGTACATGGAAGCCAAAAGACCGATAACCAGGCCGGCAATCGCGCCTTTCTCTGTCATGCCTCTCCACCAGATGCCCAGAATGAAGATAGGCGTAAACGTACTGGCAGCTACGGTAAACGCAAGAGCCACCAGGTGACCGATGGAAGCGTTTTTAACCATTAAGCCCAGTGTTCCATAAAGGATACCGAGAATAACGATGGACACTTTACCTGCGATAACGCGCTCGCGTTCGCTGATGTTATTTTTGCGGACAAATGTGGCGTACAGGTCGTGCGCCAATGCACCGGAACTTGCGATAAACAGACCGGAAAGATTGGAGAAAATCGCCGCAAACGCACCTGCAATAACAAGACCAAGCAGCCATTCGCCGCCGAGCGCCTGTGCAGTGGACGGGATAACCATATTGTTACCGCCCGCAACCAGATCTTTCATAACCTGCGGCTCTGCAGTGCCGCTCAGGAAGATGGAACGGCCTACAGCGCCGAGGTATACGGCGAAGAAAAAGAAAACGCTTGCAATAGCGATAGCCATAAGTGCTGACTTACGCGCAGCTTTCGCACTCGGGTTCGTATAGAAACGGAGCAGGATGTGCGGCAGGCCGATTGTGCCGAGAGAAAGACCGATTGTCATGGACACGGTTTGCCAGAATGTCGGGAAGTAGTTTCCGGTGCCGGTCCAGGATGTACCGTCGAAGCTTACGTCTTTACCGTCTTTTGCATATTGTGCGGTGTCACCGATAACACCTTTGAATTCGCTGATGCCAGCGAGAATCTTGTCATAATGGAGACCGCCATAGATAGCAGCTATAACCATTAGGATGAACGCCCCGAGACGAATCCATAACTCCAGTGCCTGGTTTAGCGTCGTTCCTTTCATACCGCCGATACCAACATAGAAAATCATAACTGCACAAGTAAAGATGATGCCGAATTCATAGCTTGTTCCGAAGAACATGCTTAAGATTTGTGCAGCACCCAGAAGCTGAGGAGCGGCATAGAAACCGGAGATGGCCAGAACGACAGCCACAGCGGCCAGGCGAGCACGTTTGCTGTGGAAGCGGTAAGCCAGGAAGTCTGCAACCGTATAGGCGCCAAACCGGCGCAACGGTCCGGCTACGAAGATTGCAAGCAGCGTCAGACCGATCGAGAAGCAGAAAGCGTAATAGGCACCGTCATACCCAAGCTGGAAGGTAAGACCGGCGATACCGAGAAAAGTCGCGGCGCTCAGATAATCACCGCCGATAGCGGAGCCGTTGGTGAACCAGCCGAAGCTTCGGCCACCGACGAAGTAATCAGAAGCCGTAGCGCTTCGTTTAGTTAAATACGTAATGTATACGATGGTTCCCATCAAAAGGATGGTCATAATCATTTTAGGCTCTAGCAGTGCCTGCATCATCCGATGTCCCTCCCTTCAGGTTTGCCGAATGAGGATCCGTCGCTGCTTTGGTATTTTTGTAAGCGTTTTTCATAAAGGGCAGTATGAATGTAAGCAATAATGAATGCCATAGCCATCGCGACAATGCCGGTGAGGAACCAGGAGTACGTCATGCCTCCCCATATGCGAGAAAACATAAATTCGGGCGCGAACCAGTTTAAAATCGGAATAGCAAAAATGAATGCGTAATAGAGCAGGCTTAGTTTAAAGCCGGTAGAGAACTCGTCTTTCATGATTTTATTCGTCTCGGGATCAAGCGGTGGAAGTTCGCTAACATCGATGGTACCTGCGGCGACATAATCATACTCAGTATACTCATTTGCCATATGTTTCTTCTCCTCCTGCTCAGATAGATTTCTATATCTGTTTGGTGCCGTTTTTTATCCTCCCTCCTTAACATAACGGCAGAAAATATTTTTTATTGATTGATTGTACTTCATCGACAGGCAAGATGCCTTACAGAAAATTATCTAAAATATATAAAAATTTGTCCTATCTTAAGATTTTGGGCATAATAAGTTTGAAAAATTGTAAGTGGCAGTACAGCGGGCAGATTGAGCAAAAGGGGAGAGAAAAAATTGTACAGCATTCAACTGGCAATCGAAGATAAAAGAGAAAAAGCCAAAATAGAAGCGTGGATTCGGGCAGAATGTGCGTCTCAATGTGTAATTTTCGAAGGAGATAACCAGCCGGGCTTTCCGCATATTCTTAATTATGGAAATTCGTACGCCCTTCGATTGGGTACGCATCCACCGCATCCGGAAACGGAATAGAGAGTGCCGCGTTTTTCCGCTTATCTGTCCCGAACTGCTTCATACTTCGTCGCTTGCCATTGAGCTTGAACTTCAATCATTGTTCGCCAAACCTGTAAAGAAGAATTTGTTTATTCGTAATATAAAACGAGCGTTTGAATCATTGGCGAATGAGAGCACCGGATCGTTTAACTATAAAGATATTTACGAACAAATGCAGGCGGAAGGGAGAGCGGGACAGGACGACGCTCCATTTCAGGAAGCGTTTCTGCGCCGTTTGCTGCGAGGGGAAATTTCTACTGAGCAGGAAGTTATCGAAGCCCGGACGTTTCTTCCCGGTGCCGCAGTCCCCAATATTGTGTGTTTTATCCAGGGGTTTGTCCGGTTTCCGGAACAGGAAGAAAAGGAAGGCTGGCAGGCGCCGACTGTAATACAGGATTGTTTTCTTGAAGAGTTTTCCTCCTATGTACCGCATTTGTTTTTTCTTCCGTACCGGAAGCATATGGTCATGCTATTCCGCGTTCCATCTGCATGCGCCTCCCTGCGTTATTGGAAAGAAGGGCACGCGAGTATGCTGCGCGTTATCGATAGATTGGAAGGGGAATACGGCATTCACATATATGTAGGCGTTGGATCTGTTTACCGGGAGCCGTTGCTTCTGCATCATTCGTACCGTGAGGGCAGGAAGGCGCGCCGCACGCCACCGTATGAGAGATTATCGCTTCGTTATTATGAAGAAATTACGAAGGATGAACAGCTGCAAAAATGCATAGAGTACATTGGAAAGCATTATACGGAAAATTTATCTGTAGGGCAAGTGGCCGCACAGATTAACTTAAGCGTTCCTTATTTTAGCCGTCTTTTCAAAAAAGAGACAGGACGAAGCTTTGTTTATTATGTAACGTTTGTAAGGATACAGCGGGCGGTGTGGTTGCTGCGTCATACGAATCTTACCATCGAACAGATTGCCGAGGAACTGGGGTTTAATACCCCCAATTATTTCAGCTGCACTTTCAAAAAATATGCAGGGCTTTCCCCCAGTGAATACCGAGCTACGAAAGAAATTATTTTTCTGTGAAAATCGTGAGGAAAGAAAGAGGAAAAGAGGAAATGAGATCCGGGGAAGAAAAAGGCCTTCGCCTTTTTCTACATTGAACAGGTGACCCATCTGGTCATCGGCAAGGTGGATGGCATCGAGAAAAACACCAGGAAAGACACGACGAAGAAGCGAAAAACTACCCAGCGCCGCCGTCAGCAACTCTCCCTGTGGGAGCATGGCCGGCTTACGGTGTACCTCACCTACAAAGCAAAGAAAGCCGGTGTGGTGGTGGAAGAAACCGGAGAAGCCTACACCAGCCAGGACTGTCCGTTCTGCGGCCGTCGGCACCAAACAAGGACACGCCGCTTTTTCTGCCCGGTGACAAAGACCGGAAGAATCCCACGTGCTTCAGCCGTGGGAGAAGGTCAAACATTTTTAGATGGGTGTCTCGATGCGTTCCGGATGCGTATATACATTGAGCGAGTTGCCGCGGATAAAACCAACGGCCGTAATGCCGAGCTCTTCCGCAAGATCGAGAGCCAAGCCTGTCGGCGCTGATTTGGATAGGACGACTTCACAGCCAATTTTCGCTATTTTCAATAACACTTCCGAAGAGATACGTCCGCTGAAAGCGATGATTTTGTCCTGCATAGAAATCTTATGTTTTAAGCAGTGTCCGTAAATTTTGTCCAGCGCATTATGGCGTCCGATGTCCATACGTGAAAGAATGATTTCGTCTCGATCGCACAGCGCCGCGTTGTGGACGCCGCCTGTATTCTGAAATACATCCGAGCCTTCCTGCATCAGGCGGATGAGACGGAAGCAATCTTCAGCAGACAGTGTGACGTTCTTCTCTTTCATTACTTTTGCCGTACGCGCGTCGTTATAGAAATAAAAGTTTTGTCGGCTTTTTCCACAGCAAGAGGTAATGTAGCGCCTGGAATAAAATTGCTGGTTGATTTTCTGCGCTTTATGCAATTCTACATGTGCAAATCCTTCTTGTTCCTGTACTAGCAAGCTTTTAATGTCCTCATAGGAGCGAATGACCCCTTCAGAAGCCAGAAATCCAACCACAAGGTCTTCGATATATTCGGGCGTACATACTACCGTAGCAAATTCTTCTTCATCGAGAAAAATTGTTACAGGGAATTCGCTAACCACTTCGTCCGTACATTCATGCAGCTCATTGTCACGGTAACGCAGGATGGTCCGCGTGTGAACAATAGGTTGAATCATAAATATCCCTTCCATTTGTTCATAGATTTTTCTTTCTTCATTATTTTAAGCTTCTTACCTCTAATGTCAAAAGAAAAATCATCGACCGCTCTCTTGTATTCCCTTTTAAAACGTGCAATGCTAGAAAAAGGAGGAAGAGAATGTATGGAAAAATCAAATCGTGCACGTATCGCTCATGAGTTCAGCAATATTGTTCGAGAAATACGGAAAACGCATGTCGGCAAGGGACCTACACATATCGTCACTCGCTTTGTCGGGCCGTGGGCAATCTGCGAGATGAAAGGCAACCTGACAAGCGTAGAGAAATTTATGAGTCGAACAGCGGAAGGGCAGCGAATGATTCACGCAACGCGCACGGAATTTATCAAGAAAATCTATGAGGACTTGTCTGTCGGAAAGCCCTTAGAAGAGCTGGTCAACGCCAAACTGCTCACGCTGTTTGTTGATTTTCGGTTCGAACTGGATACGGCTATGACGGTTTTTGTTTTCGAACGTCCATTGGGTCTGGACAGCTAATGAAATTGTGTCTATAATGTTAAATATGTTTTAAAGTAGGTTTGCATAACATATATAAGGTGGGTAAAAGATTAAGTTGCAAAGTTGATTGCTGAAAGCGCATTCTACTTGCTCCTTAGTTTTTTCGCTTTTCTGATATGGCGGATTGGTTACCGGTACTTGCGTGCCGCAGGCTATTCCATCATGAAACAGTTGTGTCAGAGGCGCAGTGTCTCTACAGATCCGTTTTGTGATGGAATTTTTTTTTGCAGGGAGACAGACGATCGGGCCGGTTGCTCAATCTGATTGAACAAGGGGGAGAAAAATGAGTACAACAACGAAACTGTCCGTTCGCATTAACGGCAAAGAGTATCAGGCAGTCGAAGGGCAGAATATCGTCGATGTCATAAAGGAACAAGATATTGAGATTCCGCATATTTGCTATCATCCGAATCTGGGCACTATTCAAACGTGCGACACATGTATGGTAGAGATTGACGGTAAGTTGGTGCGCTCCTGTGCGACGAAAGTGGCGGAAGGTATGAATATTGAGACCAAATCACCGGCAGCCAAAGCGGCTCAGGTGGAAGCGATGGATCGTATCCTCGAAAACCATCAGCTATACTGTACTGTCTGTGACAACAATAACGGCAATTGTCGCATTCATAATACGGTAGAGATGATGCAGATCGAGCATCAAAGCTATCCGTACCGGCCAAAGCCGTATGAAGTCGATATGTCTCACCCGTTCTATCGTTACGATCCGGATCAGTGCATTCTCTGTGGCCAATGCGTAGAAGCCTGTCAGAATGTTCAGGTTAACGAAACACTGTCCATTGATTGGGAGCGTGACCGTCCGCGCGTTATCTGGGATAACGATGTGGCGATTAACGAGTCGTCCTGTGTTTCCTGCGGACATTGCGTGAATGTATGTCCGTGCAATGCATTGATGGAGAAATCCATGCTAGGTGAAGCGGGAATTATGACCAGCATGAAGCCGGAGCTTTTAAGCCCGATGATTGATCTGGTAAAAGAAGTAGAGCCTGGCTATAGCGGCATCTTTGCCGTATCGGAACTTGAAGCGACGCTGCGCGCCACCCGTACAAAGAAAACAAAGACGGTTTGCACATTCTGCGGCGTCGGCTGTACGTTCGAAGTATGGACCAAGGGACGGAAGATTCTCAAAATCGAACCGACTCCGGATGCGCCGGTTAACGGTATTTCTACCTGTGTAAAGGGCAAGTTCGGTTGGGACTTTGTCAACAGCGAGGAACGTCTGACGAAGCCGCTCATCCGCAGAGGCGATGAATTCTACGAGGCGACATGGGACGAAGCGCTTTCTCTCATCGTAAGTAAGTTCAAGGAGATTAAAGAGCGTGACGGTGCAGACGCGTTCGGCTTCATCTCCTCTTCCAAATGTACGAACGAAGAGAATTACCTGCTGCAAAAACTGGCGCGCTCCGTTATCGGAACGAATAA
This sequence comes from Aneurinibacillus sp. UBA3580, assembly GCF_002375825.1. Lineage (NCBI taxonomy): Bacteria > Bacillati > Bacillota > Bacilli > Caryophanales > Paenibacillaceae > Aneurinibacillus > Aneurinibacillus sp. UBA3580. The sequence goes on along the minus strand of NZ_DFMZ01000065.1, from coordinate 8,849 downwards.
TATCGACAACTGTTCACGCTATTGCCAATCCCCGGCGACGACGGGACTGTTCCGCACTGTGGGCTATGGCGGTGATGCGGGTACGATTTATGACATGGCCGGTGCGGGTCTCGGCATTATTGTCGGCGCAAATCCGGCGGAAGCGCATCCGGTTATCGCGACCCGACTGAAACGCGCACGCAAGCTGAATGGACGCAAACTCATTGTTGCAGACCTGCGCAAGAACGAAATGGCGGAGCGCTCCGACCTGTTCCTGCGGCCGGCGCCGGGAACGGACCATGTATGGCTGTCTGCCGTAACGAAGTACATCATCGACCAGGGCTGGCACGATGTCGAATTCCTTCATAAGCGCGTAAACGGATTTGAAGAATATAAAAAGTCGCTTGAAAAATATACGCTTGAGTACGCGGAGAAAACGACGCGCATCCCGAAAGAGCAGCTTATCCAGACGGCAAAAATGATCCATGAAGCCGACGGTACGGCCATCTTCTGGGCGATGGGGGTTACGCAGCACTGCGGCGCAAGCGAAACCAGCACGGCGATCAGCAATCTGCTGCTTGTGACCGGCAACTTCGGACGTCCGAATGCAGGCGCTTTCCCGCTGCGTGGACATAACAATGTACAGGGCGCCTGTGACTTCGGTACGCTGCCGAACTTCTATCCGGGATACGAATTGGTAACGGACGCCGCTGTGCGCGAGCGTTACGAAAAGGCATGGGGAGTCGCGCTTCCTTCCGAAAAAGGACTGGACAATGAGGGTATGATCAAAGCGATTCATAACGGTGAAATGAAAGCTATGTTCCTGATGGGCGAAGATATGGCCTGGGTAGATGCTAACTCTAACCATGTTCAAGCAGCCCTTGAAAAGCTTGAATTCTTCGTCGTACAGGACGTGTTCTTTACGAAAACGGCACAATTCGCCGACGTGATACTTCCGGCAAGTCCGAGCCTGGAGAAAGAAGGTACGTTCACGAATACGGAACGCCGCATTCAACGTCTGTATCAGGCGCTTGCGCCGCTGGGCGAATCCCGTCCGGATTGGCAGATTCTTATCGATCTGGCGAACCGTCTCGGCGCGAATTGGAGCTACTCAAGCCCGGCTGAAGTAATGGCAGAATCGGCAAGTCTTGCACCGCTGTTCGCGGGAGTATCGTATGAGCGTCTGGAAGGATATAATAGTTTGCTGTGGCCGGTGCAGGCGGACGGTACGGATACGCCCCTTCTGTACACGGAGCGATTCCCGTTCCCGGACGGTAAGGCACGCCTGACGCCGACCGATTGGATTCCGCCGGTGGAAATGCCGGAAGAGTACGACCTGTTCCTGAACAATGGCCGTCTGCTTGAACATTTCCATGAAGGAAACTTGACCAACAAGTCCGACGGGTTGATGTACAAAGCTCCGGATACGTTTGTGGAAGTATCGCCGGAGCTGGCGCAAGAGCGCGGCATCAAAGACGGTTCGCTCGTGCGCCTGCAATCCGAATATGGTGCGGTGAGACTGCGCGTTGTCGTGACCGACCGTGTACAGGGTAAAGAGATTTACGTACCGATGAATTCTGTGAGTGAAGATTCTGCGGTTAACCTTTTGACGAGCAGCTTCTCCGATGTGACGACGCACACGCCGGCGTATAAAGAGGCCAAGGTAAAGATGCAGGTGCTTGAAGTGGAAGGCGCAAGCCCTCTGCCCCGTTTCAATTCCCGTTTCGGCAAGCGGAATCCGCAGCGCGGGGTAGAAGTGGAGCGCAAGTGGAATCGTGCGGATTATCGTACGCTTGAAACCGTCGGACGGGGGGAGAAATAAATGGCGAAACCGATAACTGTCGTAAAGAAACATGAACCGACCGAAGCCGAAAAACAGGCCATGGCGCTGGGCGAGCTGGTCAGCATCATAGCCAAAAACGGCGAAGCGCTTCAAGAAACGTTAAAGCTGATTCAATTGCTGCACGAGAGCGGCGCACTAGAAATTATCGGCGGCTTGATTCAGTCAAGGGAGAAAATTATGGAAATCGGCATCTCTCAGCTATCCAAACCGACAATGACGCGCGGCGTCAACAACGTAATGAGCGCTGTCGGCATGCTGGGTGAGTTGGAGCCGGAGACGATTAAAAAAGTGTTCGAAGGCATTGTCAACGGCATGCAGCACTCTGCAGAAGAAGTGCGTGCAGGCAAGAAAACCGGTATATTCGATTTGATGAAAGCCTACAAAGACCCGGACATCAACCGCGCCATGACCGTTATGCTCGGCTTCCTGAAGGGCATGGGACAGAAACTATAGGTTGTATGGTGAGAACAGAAGAGATATGAGATCGTAAAAAAGAATGCGTAATTGCCGAAAGAGGCTGTCTCAAAAGGTCGTTGAAAAGCGACTTTTTCGGGCCAGCCTCTTGTTGTGTCCTGATTTTTGGTTATTTATGGATATTGGAGTTTTTTTTATTAGAGGGGAGCACATGCGGCCTCTCTTTTTACGTCAAAAATGTCATCTTATAGATCGGATTCATATCAAGCCGCCTGCAGAGCGAATCATTTTCCGCACGCTTTCATAGTATTCAGGCCGCATTACAACCGTCAGTAAAATATCCCTTCCCCGGATCGTATCGTCATCACCGTCGCTCATGCCGCTTGCACTCGGGTGAGCGGCCATCATGATATTGGCGTCGATTTGACCGGGTGAAGCGTCGGTTGTCAGTGAAGCAAGACTGGCGAAGTTGCCGGTGATGGAATTAATCGGTCGTTCCGGTTCGGGACCGGGATATAGACCGATGCGGTCCACCTGGAGAGCGATAATCCCTTCTTGCGCGGCTAACTGCTGCCGTATGTTTTCGGCTTGTTCGGGTGTATTGAAATAGGCGAGAATGTATTTTTCGTCCATGCTCCGTCGTTTCCTTTCCGAAGGGTGAAAGCTTCTCTTTATTATTGTTTGCACGTGTCTTTTTTCTTATGCATCTTATACATGAGCCGGAAAGACGTGCCGCATAAAAATCCAGCAAAACAGCAGCAGAAGATTCAGCGCCATCAAATATAGGACAAGCACCAGAGAACTGCCGGTAGTGGCGACGAACAGTACGAATACCAGGGTACTGAGCAGACGTCCCAGGCTGAAGGCAAACTCCCGAATAATAATATACTCGACCCGCAGCCTGGCTTTTTCCATGCTTTCGCCGATCACGTCAAAACTTGTCGACACGAGCGGTACAGCGAAAAAAGGATAAAACAATGCGGTACCGATTCCGAGCAGAAGCAGAGTGCCGAAGCGAAGCTGCGCCAGAAGCGGCAGCACGGATACCGAGAGCATGAACGCGCCGATGAGCAGCGAGCGGCCGCGCCTGTGAGGTCGAATCCATTTGCCGACCGCATAATAGGACACCAGAGAAAGAATGGAAGTGAAGAGGGCATAGGTGCCGACCGTAAATTCGCTGGCCGATGCGACGAATACCAGGAGGCCAACGAGAAAAATAACCACGCCTTCCCGCATGCCCCAGAAAAAGTATGAGAATACAACATAGTGCCACTTTGAAATATCGCGTGTATCTGTCCAAACGCTGCGCAAATCCAGTTTCCCTTCACACTTCCGACCGCAGATGAAGAAGCTGACGATAACCGCCAGAGTAAAGATGATAAGCGATAAGGAGAAAATGAGCCGATAGCCGTTTGTCTGATGGGTAACCAGCCAGCCTGCGAAAAAAGGAGCGCCACCGGCCGCTATCGACATTAGGAGTCCGTTTGCCCCGTTAAAGACATCGCGGTTGTCAGGGCCTGTAATTTCGAAATACATGACATAATAGCCCAGCCAGTAAAACCCCGCACCCGTACCGAGCAGCAGGCCGAGCGGCACAATATAGGCCGTCGCCGATTTACCGAGCATAAGCACTGTAAGATAAAACACGGCCATAATGAAGACACCGATCCGTATGCTCAACACCCGGTCCCGGCGTTTAATCAAATGGCCCCCGATCCAAAATGCAATCGGGATGGCGAGAAAGGTAAAAAGGTTAAACAGCCCGATTATAGCGTAGTCGCTTTTCACTTTCCACAGGTAGACGTTGACGAAGGTGTTGGAGAGCCCGATGGAGCTGAGATACAGCGTATTCATCAGCAGCAAAAGCCTGGCCTGGCCATCAAGTTTTCCTGTTTGTTCCATGAAAAAGCTCCTTTTACAAAAAGAATACAACCTCATGGTTAGCTTGTCCGCTCCGTTTCATCTTTGCTCAAGCAAAGATTTCCATCATAATTTTTGGTTGGGATGTAAGAATATGAGTAGAAAACACGATTGGTAAATTAAAACAACATAAAGTGGGGTGATGGGAGATATTATGATATAATAAATGATAAATTTAAGGAACTTTGCATGCTTTTTGTAATTTTAACAAGCTATTTGTATGTTTAAACTTAGTTTTGTGAAAAGAGGAATTGATATGTACGAAAATCTTTTAAATATATCTGAAGCTGCAAAGCTACTGGGAGTTTCGCCAAGTACACTGCGGCGGTTAGAGAAGAATGGGACTGTTGAAGGTTATGGTCTAAAGGTTTTATATACTCCTGGAGGCCAAAGAAGATATATTCTAGATGAGTTACAACAACTTTACTCCAATCAAGGATTTTCAGGACAAATTGGATTTGGTAACAAACCGGCTCTTCTCATTCGTGATTTAACCATAGCTTTTACTGAACCGCATTCTCAATTATCTATTAAGATTGAAGAGCAAATTTCTGCAACAAAACGACTTATAGAAGAAGCTCTTTCCCATAACATACCAATTATCTTTACTATAACAATATACGATTCAACTAATAGGGTATCTAAGTTATGGTGCCAGAAGTTCCCATCCCTTCAGATTTTGGATCGTCAAAGTACGTGGGTCAACATTCATCCAGATCTTAGTGACTATTCTTATGATATTATTAATCCTACCGTGCATATTACTGACTTGTATAATTGTCAAGTAGATGATTTTCTGAATGAACGCCAGATAGATACTGTAATACTGGCTGGTGCTACAACAAGTGGAAGCATAAGAGCAACTGCTGTAGATGCTCTTCAAAGAGGTTACAGAGTAATTATTCCTAAAGAAGCTGTGGGAGATCGTAATCAAACCCTGCAAAACTCGACATTAATAGACTTAAACGCAAGATATGCAGATGTCATGAGTATAGAGAAGGTATTAAAAGGCATGAAACCGCCGATAGAGAGCTCGGATTAACTTTGCTAAGGAGAGTGAAGTAAGTCATATGATACGCATTCGTCCAGAAGAACTATCTGCTAAAGATAATTACAAACTATTAACAGGAACGATTGTCCCCCGTCCGATAGCTTTTGTTACCACTCTTTCTACTGTTAATCAAATCGTCAATGCTGCCCCATTTAGTTATTTTAATATCATCAGCAGCACTCCCCCGCGTCTATCTATTTCAGTACAGCGAGTAAATGGTAATATGAAGGATACCGCTCGGAATGCAGTAGAGCGAGGAGAGTTTGTTGTACATGTAAGTAATGAAGATATGATAGAAGAGATTAACAAAACAGCGGCCTCCTTAGATCCGGATGAAAGCGAACTTGATTTGACACAACTGCATACGGTTGATAGCACACATATTTCTGTGCCCGGTATTAAGGAGGCACCCATCCGTTTTGAATGCAAACTTGAGAAGCACCTTACATTTAATGGGGAAGACGGTAAAATCACTGCTGATTTATTAATTGGTCAAATCGTTTATTACCATATAGCTGACGATTTATACGATCAAGATAAAGGCTATATTCTTGTGGATAAAGTAAAGCCTGTAAGTCGTCTGGCTGGAAATACCTACGCTAAACTTGGTGAACTATTTTCGATTAAACGTCCCACTTAAATCATCTAACCGTTGTATAAAAAGAAAACATAGAAGAAATCGGAAACCACAGGAAACCTTTATATTGGGTTTACATTTTTTACAAGAACTTTAAGCGGGGTTAAAAGTAGCCTAAGAAAGTGTCTGTACAATAAAAACATAGGGAAATTGAAAAATACATATCGAACGAAAAAAGCGGAGAGTGATAAACCTATGGAAATGAACCGCAGACAATTCTTAACGTATCTTGGTACAGGCACAGCAGCGCTGGCATCCCTTGCTACGGGTATTACGGCTTTTGCGGCCGAGAAGACACTGTCCGGAAAAACGGCAGATCATCTCTTCGGCATGGATGAGGACAAGCATAAGCCGTCCAATTTTAAGTTCAAACCGATTCAGGCGACGGATAAAGACGATCTTGTACTACCGCAGGGATACAAATATGACGTTATTGCTTCATATGGGGATAAAATTAACACCAAAGGCGACACCTTCGGTTTTAATAATGACTTTACCTGTTTTCTGCCGATTGAGGGAAGCAGTGAGCACGGCTTGCTATGGGTGAACCATGAGTACCTGGGTGAGTTAGAATACTATGTAACCGGTTATGACACACTGAATGCCGACCCGGAAAATAATACACGTACGGCGGCACAGATTGAAAAGTATCTGTACGCGCTGGGCGGGTCAGTGATTGAGATTAAAAAAGAAAACGGAAAATGGCGTCTTATATCCGATTCGAAATACGGCCGCCGCGTCAGCGGTTTAACCAGGCATGCATTGACCGGTCCGGCTGCAGGCAGCTCCGCGGTGAACGGAGCCCGTGAAGTAGTAGGGACGTTTGCCAACTGTTCGGGCGGGGTTACGCTATGGAATACGATCCTCTCCTGTGAAGAAAACTTTGATAGTGTTGTGGCAGATACCAAATTAAAAGACGCGACCCACTATGGCTGGGTGGTAGAAGTGGACCCGTTCGATCCGAATTCTGTGCCGAAGAAGCATACGGCTTTAGGCCGGTTTTCTCATGAAAATACCGCCATGACAATTGCACCGAGCGGACAGCTTGTCGTATACATGGGCGACGATGCTAACGATCAATATGTATACAAGTATGTTTCTAAAGGTGCGTACAATAAAGCGGCTGGCAAAGCAAATGCGAAGCTGTTGGAAGAAGGTACACTGTATGTAGCCAACTTCAGTAAAGGGAAATGGATTGCGCTGGATTATACGAAAAACGAGGCGCTGCAAAAAGCGGTAGACGCAGATAAGAAGCCGATGTTTGCTTCCCAGGCCGACGTGCTTGTAAACTGCCGTGAAGCGGCAAAAGCGGTAGGCGCAACGCCGATGGACCGTCCGGAAGATTTGGAAGTGCATCCGATTGACGGCAGCGTATTTATCGCGCTGACAAACAACTCTAAACACGGTAACTTCTATGGGCAGATTGTCCGTCTATTTGAAAAAGACAACAATCATGCAGCAGAAGAATTCATGTTTGAGATTTTCGCGACGGGCGGCCCACAGAGCGGATTCGCCGCACCGGACAACCTTATGTTTGACAGTGCGGGCAATCTGTGGGTAGTAACGGACATTTCATCCACGTCTATGAACAGCGGAATTTACAAACCATTCGGCAATAACGGAATGTTTTTCATTCCGACGTCCGGAGCGGACAAAGGCATCGCATCACAATTTGCTTCTGCTCCAATCGGTGCAGAAATGACGGGACCCTGGTTTACGCCGGATGAGAAGACGCTTTTTCTGTCCGTACAGCATCCAGGCGAGAATCTGGAGGCGTACACGGCACCTACCAGCCACTGGCCGAAGAGCGGTATGTCGATTGCACTGCCAAGCGTCGTAGCGATTACCGGATTTTAATAAATAGGAGGACGATTGCATGCTTTCAAACATCGGAATTCCCGGGTTGATTCTTATTCTCGTCATTGCGCTCATCGTATTCGGACCGAATAAACTGCCGGAGATTGGCCGTGCGTTAGGCCGTACGCTAACAGAATTCAAATCGGCGTCGAAAAATCTGATTAATGGTGATGAGGAAGAAGAGAAGAAATCTACACCTATGCTGGTAAGCAGCGAAGAGAAAACAAAGAAATTATCGTAACTAATAAGTTTGATGTTAGAAGAAAGAGCGGCATTTAATTGTGCTGCTCTTTTTATTTATGCAGTCAAGCATAGATGCGGGATCGGCAGATAGACTTTATGCACTAACTGAAAAATAGAAAAAGTAAATCGAATAAACATGAACACATGTGTGGGGATCTGGTTTGTCAAGAGAAATATTTGGAAGAAACATGAATTTTATGTTACTTTTATTGTCAGAATCGTGTATACTATTTTTCGGTTGATTTTTACGTTAAATTATTATTTCATCATTGCAACCTTAATAAAATGAAAATAAGGGGATTGAAATGGTGGGTATGAAAACGGAATGTATGTTTGAAAACCGGGAATTTGCCTGTTTGACGGACATGATCGAGACACTATTGCATGAAGCGAATCGGCAAATTGTCCAAATCGATGTCGGACAAAAGAAAAATACGGCAACAGAAAGAGCGTATGCTAAATGGCGTCTGCTGCATCTTCAAAAATGTTTCGGTGAGTATATACCTGAGGAGTATCGAAGTACGTATAATTCTCTCTGGAGCCATGTATACCGTTTAGAACACCAGGTAGGTTACCGACATCCGTATATTATTTATTTGTTGGAAAAAATTTTCTGTCAAAACTCTTCCCATGTTGGATAGGCGCCGCTCTTCTATATATAGAGGGGCGTTTTTTATAGAAAACCGCCATGGCTTTTCAGCCGCAACCCTGACATGAAAATCATGGGAAGAACGACTGCTTTTTTGGGTACGAAGGAAAAGAGAGAAGACAACGAGGGGATGATTTCAATGTGGAAAAAGGCGAAGGCATTTTTCTTCCTTAGCTCTTTTTTCCTCCCTCTTCTCCCTCTTTCTTCATGATTTTCACAGAAAAAGCATAAAAAACGCAAGTGCAGGCATACTATG
>NZ_DFMZ01000095.1:49717-59226 GCF_002375825.1 Aneurinibacillus sp. UBA3580 | reverse complement strand
AAAATCATGAGGAAAGAAGGAGAGGATAGAGATAAAAAGATCTAAGGAAGAAAAAGGCTTTCGCCTTTTTCTTATTGAAATCATCCTCTCGTTCTTTTCTATCTTTTCCTTCGTACCACAAGTGTTTTTGTTTACTAATAAATTTTTTTAGGCAATGTAATACCTATATCAATTGTGTTTAACTTTAGTGTTGTACAGTATATACGCGTTAATGTAAGCGTTTGCGATAAATAATAAAATATCATATTATTTTGATTAATAAGATTATTTAGGAATAAATATTTATAATAAACTAATATCTTATTTATATTGGGAGGGAATGATATGTCTAAAGAACTGTTTGACACTAAAAAACTGACAAAAGAAGAAATCTTTCCTGTACAGGATATTCATCATGTAGAAATTTATACGGGGAATGCCAAGCAAGCAGCGTATTATTATTGCCGTGCGTTCGGTTTTAAAGTAAAAGCTTATCGCGGTCTGGAAACCGGATGCCGGGACCGTGTATCTTACGTGCTTGAGCAGGGGAGCATCCGCCTTATTTTGACAGGAACGTTGGAGGATAATACGGATGTCGCTGAATTTGTAAAGCTGCACGGTGAAGGTGCAAAAGATATTGCGCTGAAAGTGGAAAACGTAGAAGAAACGTACAAAGGCGCTGTAGAGCGCGGGGCTATCGCCATCCGTGAACCGTGGACCGAAAGCGACGAAAACGGTCTGGTGAAAAAAGCGGTGATTGGTACATACGGTGATACCATTCACACGCTGATCGAAAAAGCAGATTACAACGGCATTTTCCTGCCAGGCTATCAACCTGCCGAATTCGACATCCCATCTGCATCCACCGGCCTTGTAGGCATTGACCATATCGTAGGCAATGTAGAAGTAATGGATGAATGGGCGTCTTACTACGAAAAAGTATTCGGCTTTAATGTACTTAAGCAATTTGATGATGAAGACATTTCTACAGAGTACTCCGCTTTAATGTCCAAAGTAATGACGAATGGCACGGGACGTATTAAGTTTCCGATTAATGAACCGGCGGAGGGCAAGCGCAAATCCCAGATTCAAGAATATCTTGATTTCTATAAAGGACCTGGTGTACAGCATCTGGCTTTGCTGACTAACGACATTATCGCTACCGTAAAAGCCCTTAAAGAGAATGGCGTCGAATTCCTCTACACACCGGACACGTACTATGAAGGCTTAACGAACCGTGTAGGAGAAATTGATGAAGACTTAAAAAAGTTACAGGAGTTGAACGTCCTTGTCGACCGCGACGACGAAGGCTATTTACTGCAGATTTTCACAAAGCCGGTTGTGGACCGCCCGACATTGTTTATCGAGATCATCCAGCGTAAAGGTGCCCTTGGTTTCGGCGACGGGAACTTCAAAGCGCTTTTCGAATCCATCGAACGTGAGCAAGAGCGTCGAGGCAACATCTAATGAAACTCATTAGCTACTATGTACCGGGCAATCAAACAATAAGAGCGGGCTGGATTCAGGACAAAAACGTATATGACATGGAAGAGACCTACCGCTACCTAACAGAGATGAGAGGGGAGACCATCTCCCCTCCCGTTTCTCTGCTTGATTATCTGAACCTTCCGCAAGAAGTGAAACAGTGGTTGCTTTCGCTGACGAAAGAAACGCCCCTGTCCTTTCCTGCTGTAGGAAAGGAAGCGGAAGTGAAGTTTGCGGCACCGCTGCCACGGCCGAACAGTTTTCGGGATTTCTATGCATTTGAGGAACATGTCAAAACCGCACGGGAAAAGCGGGGATTAGACATGGTGCCTGAATGGTATCATTTTCCCGTTTTTTATTTCTCGAATGCATCTGCGATAAAAGGGCCTGGTGAGCCGGTAGAGAAACCGAGATACACCGAATGGTTGGATTATGAATTGGAGGTCGCCTGTGTCATTGGTAAAGAAGGACGCAATATTAAGCGTGAAGAAGCGCTTGATTATATTGAAGGCTTTATGATTCTTAATGACTGGAGCGCGCGTGATATCCAGCGGGAAGAAGTAAAGGTAGGGTTGGGACCGGCAAAAGGCAAAGATTTCGCTACTTCGATGGGACCGTATCTGGTAACGAAAGACGAACTGGAAGATCGTCGCAGCGGTGAACATTACAACATTGAGATGAAAGCGTCGGTCAATGGACGTTTATTATCCCGGGGAAATATGCAAACATTGTACTTCTCATTTGCACAGATGATTGAGCGGGCGTCTGAAGATTGCATGCTCTATCCGGGGGATGTGCTTGGTTCCGGTACGGTGGGAACCGGATGCATTCTCGAGCTGGGCACCGATATACACCGCTGGCTGCAAAAAGGGGATATCGTCGAGCTCTCCATCGAAAGGCTGGGCGTACTCCGCAACGAAATCGTCTAAGGCAGGATGGCGGTACATAGAACAGGAAGCAGCAAACATTGGACTCGATTATTTTTCGAGAACGAAGCATTCATCCAGACACTGCGTGAAGTTATGCTATAAAAAGAGGGGGAGTTGGAATGCCGCATTATGTGAAGAGGGGGAATATCCCGCATAAGCGTCACACGCAGTTCCGCAAGCCGGACGGTGGACTGTATTATGAGCAATTGATGGGCACCAAGGGATTCTCCGGAATTCAGTCGCTCATTTATCATATCAATCCGCCGACTCAGGTACGGGAAGTGAAAAAGCTCAAAGATATTGTTCTTGAGTTCGAAGAAAAAGATGGGCTGAAACATCGGCATTTCCGTACATGGAACACGGAAGCGGGCGGTGACTTCTATGAAGCACGGAAAATTCTGATGGCCAATGACGATCTGGCCATTGGCGTAGCCCGCCCGACCGAACAGATGCCGTATTACTACCGAAATGGAGAAGGCGACGAAATGCTGTTTGTTCATGAGGGAAAAGGAAAGATTGAAAGTATCTTCGGCGAGCTGTCTTTCTATCCGGGCGACTATATCATCATTCCTATCGGCACAACGTACCGTGTTGTTCTTGAGTCGGATGAAGCGCGCTTCCTGGTGGTGGAGTCCAATTCCGCGATTGTGCCGCCTAAGCGATACCGCAATGAATATGGCCAACTGCTGGAGCATTCTCCGTATTGTGAGCGCGATTTTCGGACACCCGAGAAGCTTGAACCGAAGGATGAGAAAGGCGAGTTCGAAGTGCGAGTGCGTGCCCAGGGTATGCTGACCTCATACCTGTTCGACTTTCATCCGCTTGATGCGGTTGGGTGGGATGGCTATCTTTATCCCTATGCATTCAGTATCCATGATTTCGAGCCAATTACCGGGCGCGTCCATCAGCCGCCGCCGGTCCACCAGACTTTCGAAGCGCGGAATTACGTCGTTTGTTCTTTTGTGCCTCGCCTGTACGATTATCATCCGGAAGCGATTCCGGCTCCTTATGTACACAGCAACGTAGAGAGCGATGAAGTGCTCTATTATGCAGACGGCGATTTTATGAGCCGCCGCGGCATTGAAGAAGGATCGATTACCCTGCATCCGAGCGGGCTGCCGCACGGTCCGCACCCGGGCAAGATGGAAGAAAGCATCGGCAAGAAGGACACCAAGGAATTGGCGGTCATGATCGATACATTCCGTCCGCTCCGTGTGGTAAAGCAAGCACAAGACTACGAAGACAGCGGCTATATGTATAGCTGGCTGCCGCAAAAATAAAGGAGGGGCTTTCCATGAACATCGAACCAAGCACGCTTCCCTGGAATGAGGCCTACAAGCTGATGATCGGCTCCATTTTACCGCGCCCCATCGCTTTTGTTTCGACTATAAATGAAGCTGGTCAAGCCAATCTGGCCCCGTTCAGTTTTTTTACCGCGATTTCCGCCGAGCCGATGATGATCTGCTTCTCTCCGATGCGTCGCGGTACGGACGGCGCGCGCAAAGACACGCTTACTAACATTGAAGCGACACGCGAATTCGTAGTAAACATCGTCGGTGAAAAGATTGTAGAACAAATGAACGATTGTGCCATTGAATATCCACCTGATGTCGACGAATTTGAAGCGGCCGGGCTGACAAAAGTAAGCAGTCACATCATCAAGCCGCCGCGCGTAGCAGAAAGTGACGTGCAGCTCGAATGCGTGCTCCATGATGTGTTGAACTTTGGTGATAAACCCGGCGGAGGAAGCCTCGTCATCGGGCAGGTCGTAAATATTCATGTGAAAGATGATTTGTATTTTGACGGCAAGATTGACACGGAGAAGCTGCAGCCGATCGGCCGCCTGTCAGGGCAGGTCTACAGTCGGGCTGTAGCGGATACGTTTGTATTGGAGCGTAAAAAGCAACCGAATTAAATAACCCACTGCGGCAAGGAGAAATGTTATGGATTTATTTAAAAAAATCCATATAAAGCAAAAGAGGAGGCCTTGTAATGAATATTCCTTCTCACCTGCGTGAGTTTGTCGTAGATCAGGAGTATGAGAGGTATACGCCGATTAACCAGGCGGTCTGGCGTTATGTAATGCGGCAAAACCGTGCATTTCTCGGGGAACGGGCTCATGCCGCCTATATCGATGGCCTGCGCTCGTCAGGAATTGATGTGGAAGCGATTCCAAGCATTGAAGCGATGGACGAGTGCATGGCCAAGTATGGCTGGGGAGCGGTTACGATTGACGGCTTTCTTTCTTCCGCTGCGTTTATGGATTTTCAGGCGCACGGCATCCTGCCGATTGCGACCGATATCCGGACACATGAGCATATTGCCTATACCCCGACACCTGATATTCTGCACGAGGCGGCCGGACATGCACCAATTTTGAAGGATACGAAATATGCTTCCTATGTGAAGCTTATCGGTGCGCTGGGCGCGAAAGCAATGTCGACAAAAGAAGATTATGATTTGTATGAAGCAATTCGTTATCTTTCCATGGTAAAAGAAGATCCTATGGCGACCGCGGATCAGATTGCAGAAGCGGAGCAGCGGCTAAAAGAAGCCCAGGAGGCGGTAGTCGAGGTATCGGAAATTCAGCTGGTATCCCGCCTGTACTGGTGGACGGTAGAATACGGGCTTATCGGTACGCCGGAGAATCCGCAGATTTACGGTGCGGGTCTGCTGTCTTCAGTAGGCGAAAGCAAACGCTGCCTGAAGTCTGACGTGAAAAAGCTGCCGTTCTCCCTCGATGCCTGCATTGCGACCGGATATGATATTACCGATTATCAGCCGCAATTATTTGTCTGCCGTGACTTTGACGAACTTATTGAAGCGGTAAAAGAGTTGGAGAAGCGCCTTGCCTGTTCCGTCGGCGGCACGGAGAGCTTGATAAAAGCCATTAAGTCCGAGAACATCGCCACCGCTGTCTACAGCTCCGGCCTGCAGGTTACCGGTATTATTACGCGCTTGGAATACGATGACAGCGATGAAGCCGTATATTTGCAACTGACAGGTCCGACTGCGTTGGCGGTGGAAAACACAGAGCTTCCCGGCCATGGTAAAGACTACCACAAAGACGGCTTTGGTGCTCCGATTGGACGTTTGAGAGGGGAGGCTACGCCGCTCGAGGAGATGACGGAAGAGCAGCTAACGGGGCTTCATATTGTAGTCGGGCAGCAAGCTAATCTGGAGTTCGAATCGGGTATCCGCGTTGCCGGCACGGTCAAATACGTACAACGCTACCAGGGCAAAGTTATCCTTATCGGTTTTGAGAACTGTACAGTTAAAAGAGTGGACGGGAATACGCTGTTCGAGCCTGAGTGGGGTGTGTATGATATGGCGGTCGGTGCAAAGATCGTCTCCGTGTTCTCCGGTGCGGCCGACAAAGAAAAATTCTCCGCGCATACCGACAAAAAATCAGCGCTTACCAAAGCGCGCCCGCAATGGAGCGAAAAGGAGCGCAAACTGCATGGGCTGTACCAAGCAGTACGTGACATTCGAGAAGGAGGCCTGGAAGATGACAGAGCGGCAAAAGAGCTTCCTCTTATCGCGAAAACGCTGGATGCCGAGTATCCGGAAGATTGGCTCTTGCGCCTTGAAATTCTGGAGATAATTACAGACAAAAACATTCTACCCGAGTGGAATCGCTGTCTGCGTGGGCAGTTGGAAAAGTTGGCGGAGAAAGCGGAAAACAAAGAACTGATTGGGAACGGCATGGCTTTGCTGAGCGCTTCCGATTCGACAGAGCAGCGCGCCTAAGAATACAGAATGAAGGAAAGCAGGTAGATGAATGAAGCTAACGGAACTGCAAATCGAAGAACGGTTGGCCGGACTTTTCGGTCGGATCGGCAAAACATCCGGGTATTTCGAGGAGGAAGATTATTGCCGATCTTTTCTATCCCATAAAAAAGGCCGCGGCGTCGGAGAGCGGACGCTGCGGCAATTAGAGGGGAGTTTATTAGGAGAGAGATACACCTGAGTGTGATGGTGATATCTTTATTATAATGACCCCCTCTTTATTGTAAGCAAATTCGTTAGATTCCCTAACAAGCTTTTTTAGGATAGAGAGAAGAATGTCAGAAAAGGTGCCAGTAAAGCCATACAAAGTGCCGCCATACTCATTGCTGCGCTTCCCATTGCCCCCTCCGTTTCTCCCCATTCCATGGCGCGCCCTGCTCCCAGTGCTTGTGCGGATGTACCAAGCGCCAATCCGCGGGCTATCCGACTCTTGATGCCGAGCCGTGCAAGCAGGAAAGGCCCTATCGTAAGCGAGAGAATACCAGACAGAATCACAAAGAGAACGGTTAGCGAAGGAACGCCTCCCAGCGTATCAGAGACGGATATTGCAATTGGCAATGTCACCGATTTCGGGATGAGTGATAGAACAATCGCCTTGCTCAAATGCAGTCCTTTAGCCAGCAGTGAGGCGGAAAGGATGCCGGCAAGCGTACCGATAAAAACGCCGCCGATAATAACGGGGAGGTATTGTTTCAGCGAATGTAATTGTTTGTAGAGCGGTACTGCCAGTGATACGGTTGCCGTTCCCAGCAGGAAAGTAAACAAATCTGTTCCCGCAGCATACTGCTGTACTTCGACGGGAAAAACAGAGAGGAGGCAAAGGATTAGCATGGTTACCGTATAGAGGGGATTCAACCATGATTTTCCGAACCTGTGGAATACCTTCCATCCGATAACGTAGCTAAGAATAGTAATCGCTGTACAAAATGAGGTATTAACCATCCATATCTCCATTCGAATGCCTCCTTTTGATTTTTTCGTACCATTCCGCCGCATAGGCGGTGACGAGAAGAACGATAAAGCTACTGATACCTAAAACAATAAGAAGTTTTGCGCCTTCCTTTCGAAAAATTCCCGTGTATTGAACGACATTGATAATCGGAGGAATAAACAGGAGTGTAATATGCTTCAAATGCAGTACGGCTCCCTCTTCTATCCAACTCATTCTACAAACGCCCAGAAGCAGTGCGAAGAAAAGAAGCAGCATACCGAGGATACTGCCAGGCAGAGGGAGGTGAAAGTAGGAGGCAAGAGCGCTGCCGAGTAGATACAGTAAGGCCAGCAGACCGATTTGCAGCACAAGTCTCATTGGAAACCCCTCATCTTCTGTAAATGATGTATTTTCATCATACAGGAAAAACAGAGCCTTCTCAGTCAATCCGTTATATAATCTGACGGATAAAATCTTTATTTCCAAAAAGCGCGTTATATAATGTGACAAATTCCCTGTATATGAGGGTAAAAAGCGGTACGGTAAAAACAGAAAGAGAAAACGAAATCCACTCAAACGGAGGCTGAGAATGAACATGATATGTCCACTATGCTGCGCCGAGAAAGGTTGTACGCATCAGACGAAAGGATTTAACATGGGCGGTGTATGGGAAGACATCATAGACTTCGGGTATCCTTCGTTCCCGGCCTATGCGTTTGACGAGGAAGCGGCGAAATATCGCCACCAGACATTTGCGCAAAGGAGGAAGATTAGCTGAATCCAAACGACAATGCAAAAAGAAACCCTCGGTCTGCGATAAGCAGTGGCGAGGGTCTTTTTTATTTGTTGCGTTGCGGGAAAGCGGCATTGAGCTGACCGCGAAGCATGCGTTCGCGCAGCTCTTTATCTTTGCGAAGAGCCTTTTGTTCCATACGGCGAATTTCTGAGGTTTGCAAACCGTCTTCCATATGATTGGCGATTTGCACCAGCTTCTCTACGTCAGCGAAGGAGAATTTACGCGTGCCACCGGGCGTGCGTTCGGGCCTGATCAGTTTTCTTTCTTCATAATAACGGATTTGCCTTTCCGATAAGCCAGTTAGTTCGCTGACAATCCCGATCGTAATTACTTTCCTATCCTTGTAAGACAATCTGACCTCTCCTTTCCTCCTGCCCTGTTTTTGATTTTAACTATAACATATTTCAGACTATTATCTTTATTCTTTTGTTAGAAAATATGACATAATCAGTGGTTTGCTAATGATATTTACAATTAAATATAAAGATGATATCATTATGATATCATAATGATATCTATATTTTTGGGTAAAGGAGATGCTAACATGAACGAGAAGCAGGCGTGGGCAATAAACGGTTTTATAGGGCTGTTGCTGATTTTGGCGCTGCTTGCTGGTGGACTCTATTTTCTTGTTATGGTTCAAAGCCCTATCCTGGGCTTTTTGTGCATTTTTTTGTCTGTTGTTGCAGCGAGCGGAATATTTATTGTACAGCCTAACCAGGCGACGGTGCTTATTTTCTTCGGTCATTATTTAGGTTCTGTGCGTCGGAGTGGATTGTGGCTAGGCGTTCCGTTTGCGGTACGTCGCAAAGTTTCATTGAAGGTGCGCAACTTCAACAGCAAACGGCTAAAAGTAAATGATGTAGACGGCAATCCAATTGAAATCGCCGCCGTCGTCGTATTCAAAGTGATCGATTCGGCCAAAGCGATGTTCGATGTGGACAATTACGAGCAATTCGTTGAGATTCAGAGCGAGACTGCGTTGCGTTATGTCGCCAGCCGCTATCCGTATGATAATTTCGATAACGAAGGACATTCTCTGCGCGGAAATACAGATGAAATTGCAAGTGAGCTGGCGCAGGAACTGCAATCCCGCCTGGCGGTAGCCGGTGTAGAAGTAATAGAAGCCCGACTGACACATCTGGCCTATGCCACGGAAATTGCCAATGCAATGCTGCAGCGTCAGCAGGCTTCCGCTATCGTTTCTGCCAGGGCACGCATCGTGGAAGGGGCGGTTGGTATGGTGCAGATGGCGATTGAAGAGCTGCAAAGAGAAGGCTTCGAGTTAGACGAGGAAAGAAAGGCGGCTATGATTAATAATTTGATGGTAGCCATTGTGTCCGAACGTTCCGCCCAGCCGGTTATTAATTCAGGATCAATATACTAATCCATGTCGCAAAAGAAAAAATTTCTCCTTCGCATAGATCCGAAGCTGTATGAAGCGTTGGAAGGCTGGGCCGCGGATGAGTTTCGGAGCGTAAATACGCACATAGAATTTCTGCTGCGAGAAGCAGTGCGCAAAGCGGGACGATTGCCTTTGCATACCCGAGTGAAAAAAGAAGGGGAAGAGGAAATGGAATAATTACGAAGAAACGGAGCC
>NZ_DFMZ01000095.1:28458-49592 GCF_002375825.1 Aneurinibacillus sp. UBA3580 | reverse complement strand
GGCTCCGTTTCTTCGTAATTATTAGAAATATTCGCTGCGTAAGGCCTCCAGCTCGGTCAAAGAACGCTGTGCCCATTCGGAAGGGTCGTTCCGCAGCTTGACGATTTCTTCTTCCAGTGCTTTGCGGAGGGATGCTTCGTATTCCGGTACTTCTCCGCTATAAGGACGCACTGACGCAAGCGGTACGGATGCCTTTTCCTGATAAGACAACGCACGTCGCTGATGGAACAATGGAACGTTAATCTGACCCGGGTGATGCAGATCTCCCTGCTCTGGATGTTTTTGTACGGCGAGAATTTTGACTACGGCTACGCGAGGCGGATATAACTCCACGAGTTCTCCGATATAATTCCCTGATTTATATGAAGCAGTGACCAGGTCGCCTGGACTGAGTTGCAAGTTGGTCATAGGCATCTCCTTCCTTTTCTTTTAGCATACCATATCTTTTGCTCGCTTATCTAACAACAGCATGGTAGCAATCTTTTTTAATGTACTTATATAGTCTTAAAGTAATAAAAAATATAAAAAACAGGAAATAAACATATGATTATAGTACTGTTTTTTAGTATAATCAAATAAAAATTGGATAAAAATTACTGGGAATGAAAAGGAGGTATAGGGCATGGAGATAGAGTGGACGGAAGATTTAGAAACAGGAATTGGCATTGTAGATGATCAGCACCGAGAATTGTTTGGCCGTATACGCCATTTTTTTGCTGCAGCAGACCGACGGGACCCTGATGTGACACTGCAGACGGTGGATTATTTGGCAGAATACGTGATCGAGCATTTCAACGCGGAAGAAGCAATTATGATTAAACACTCGTATGAAGGATTCCCCGCACACCGTGATCAGCACTCCGGATTCATTAAGAATATTTATAGAGTTAAGCAGACGATTGTTTCCGAAGGATTATCAGATGAACTTATCCAAAAGTTAAGGTGTGACCTGATAGACTGGCTGGTTAATCATATCCAGGTAAGTGACAAGCAATTAGCGGATATTCAGCAGAAAGAAGTTTCGCGCTACAAATGGTAAATCCGGATAAGGGGGAGCGGAGATGGAAATAAAAAAAGTCGAATTTACCAAAGAATTGCAGACAGGCATTCCGTTTATCGACCATCAGCATGAACAATTGATTGATCGGATGAATATGTTTTTGGATGCTGTCGAGGCGCATGATGAGGAGTTTGTGGAAGATACGGTAGAATATTTGCTGCAGTATACATTGTATCACTTTAAGAGTGAAGAAAATATAATGCTGCGCCATCTGTATGAAGGGTTCGAGATGCACCGTGATCAGCATTCCGTTTTTATTAAACGAATGTTTAAGATGAAATTGCAAATTGAAAACGAGGGAGTTACCCCGGAAGTAACCCAGTCTTTGAAGGATGAGCTGTTGGATTGGCTTATTAATTATATTATTGCCCAGGATAAAAAACTGTCGGCTATCGAGATGGAAGTTTAAACGTAACCAGTGATTATTTCACTAAGGATAGAAAGGCAGGAAAGAAAATGGACCGTGTACCTGTTCGTGAATTGCGTCCAGGCATGGTAGTGAAGGAAGATGTGGTTTGTCCGCGCACGAAGACAACGTTGGTAAAAGCGGGAGTGACATTGAACGAAGCGATTATCATGTCGCTTGTGAAACGCTCCATCCTATCCATTGCCATTAGTGACCGTTATACCCTGATGTTGAATCCGATTGATTCGCTGCGGAAAAAATTGCTGCAGATGGCTGAAGAACGAATGGCGCTATATGCGCCGAATGACCGGGGAGCGAATTTGAGCGATGAAGTGTATGACGTCTCTCGGCGCATTCTTCCGATTATGCATCAAATCTTTGCGAACGAAGATCTTCTCTCCTTATTGATGGAACTGCGTGTATTAGATAACGATGATTTTTATAACCATATTGTCAATACGGGTGTCTTGTCGCTGTTAATTGGCGGATTGATGAATTTCTCGGACGAAGACTTGTATTGCCTTGGCATGGGGGCATTCCTCCATGATGTGGGATTGAGGGAGATGCCGTTTTTAATTGGAGGTGGAGGACAGGAGCTTAGTAACTACCAGAAGGCACAGTTTGCCGAGCATTCACGCTACGGTTATTACATCCTAAAAGAGATGGGAATGCCGGAAGCAGTAGCTGATATTGTACTCAATCATCATGAACGATGGGACGGCAGTGGGTATCCGCACGGAAAGAAAGGGAAAGACATTCCGCTTGGCAGCCGGATTCTGGCTGTTGTTGAGGAATATGACACGATGGTCAATATGGAGGGCAAGCTGCCCAAAGAAGCGCTTGAGAGGTTGATGGAAGGAAAGAATGTCTACTTTGACGGGAAAATCGTAGACGTATTCTGGAACAATATCGCCGTCTATCCCCTGGGCTCTCTTGTCTCCTTATCTACAGGAGAAACCGGAGTTGTCATCAATGTCCGTAAAAACAGCGGGATTAAGCCGATTGTGAAAGTATATTTCAACCGGGTAAACCGTCCGATGAAGCAGCCGAAAGTTATCGATCTTGCGGAAAACTCCGACATTTTCATAAAGAAAATATTATAGGAGAAACGTAAAACACTACCGGACAGTATTCTCTTCTGTCAGGTAGTGTTTTTTTTCGGTTATTCGTCGTGGTTAAGCGCATCCTGATGCCGGCGGTCATTCGTGTCCTGCTGGATTTGTTGGGCATGAAAACTACTTACTTTAACCTGATCCAAATCTTTTACGACATTTTGAAGGTTCTTATCCACATTCTTTGCTTCGTTGTTATTTTCCATGTTTATTCCTTCCTTCTTTGCACTATGGGTTGGTCAGAGGATGGAGAGTCTGGGCACACTCATGAATATTGCGCATGTACTCTTCAGAGAGATTCCGAATATCCGGTGTCGGATTGATGACCGTATCGCCTTCGCGCTGAATGTTTAGCAGTGTGACCTGTACTTCGCGCGGGTCGATGTATCTGCATCTATATTCGAATTCATAATGGTTATGGCCTGCCGTGTTGATGTGAATATGGAGCGCATCTTGAACCAATGGATCGTTGTAGACCTCGACCTTGTCCGTTGGTTTAAACGTTGCAGGCAGGGCTTGCTGCCAGGCTGTGAGCAGTTGTTCCCGCTCGACAGACATGCTTGTTTCTTTGCTCATTGTTAACACCTCCCCTTATCTTAGCGTGTGAAACACGAAAAGCTTTTATACCGCACAATAAAAATCGGAGACGGCGCTCGACAGCGGAGCGATTGCCGTAACCACTTCGCGCCGTGAGATTTGGAAGCATTTTTCTTTCGAGCAGTAGACGGTTTGCGTTCGGGGAGGATGTAATGTTCCAATAAACAATGGTTGACAGTGCTTTCTGTTTTCGATGTAATAGGGATGTACAAGTTAATCATGGTGACGGAGATACTGGAGATCCACAGTGCTTCCCTATGCTTCATAGGGATGTTTGCTGTGGATTTTTTGTATTTTCATCGAAAAAGCAGGGGGAGGGACACAGGATGTCACCGTTTTTAGGAGAAATAATAGGTACCATGCTTTTACTCATTTTGGGCGACGGTGTAGTTGGCGGTACTTAAATCCGGCAGTTACAGGGCTTCCCGCCATCGGTTTTTGTTCTGCAAGCTGCTTTTTGTTGCTTAGAATACAAAAGACGGAAAATTCATAAAAAAGGAGTAATTGTTTATGGAAAAGAAATACGTGTTGGCTTTAGATCAGGGAACAACCAGTTCCCGTGCGATCCTGTTCAACAAACAGGGTGAAATTGTAACCATTGCACAGCGCGAATTTCCTCAATACTTCCCGAAGCCCGGTTGGGTGGAACATAATGCGAATGAAATTTGGGGTTCGATTCTTGCGGTAATTGCGGAAGCGCTTTCGAATACGAATAGTAATCCCAAGGAAATTGCGGCCATTGGAATTACCAATCAGCGGGAAACAACGGTCGTATGGGACAGGCATACGGGCAATCCGGTGTATAACGCGATTGTCTGGCAGTCCCGTCAGACCTCAGATATTTGTGAAGAATTGAAGGAGCAGGGCTACTCCGATATCGTGCGCGAGAAAACCGGTTTGTTGATTGACGCGTATTTCTCTGGAACGAAAGTAAAATGGATTCTGGATAATGTAAAGGGAGCACGGGAGAAAGCTGAAAAAGGAGATCTGCTGTTTGGTACGATTGACACGTGGCTTATCTGGCGACTGTCCGGCGGCAAAGCGTATGTAACCGACTACTCGAATGCTTCACGGACGCTCATGTATAATATTTATGAACAGCAATGGGACGACGAATTGCTCAAAATGCTCGATGTACCGCGCAGCATGCTGCCGGAGGTGCGTCCGTCCTCTGAGATATACGGTGAAACTATGGCTTATCATTTCTTCGGCGAGCGTGTTCCGATTGCCGGGGCGGCAGGCGATCAGCAGGCGGCTCTGTTTGGCCAGGCCTGCTACGAGAGAGGCATGGCGAAGAATACGTACGGTACAGGCTGCTTTATGTTAATGAATACTGGAGAGACAGCGGTGAAATCGGAGCATGGCCTTTTGACGACGCTCGCCTGGGGAATTGACGGCAAAGTAGAATATGCGCTTGAAGGCAGCATTTTCGTTGCCGGTTCTGCAATCCAGTGGTTGCGTGACGGTCTGCGTATGCTAAAGTCGGCAGCCGACAGCGAACAGTATGCGGCACGAGTGGAGTCGACCAATGGCGTCTATATGGTGCCCGCCTTTGTCGGGCTTGGTACACCATACTGGGACAGTGATGTGCGCGGTGCAATCTTCGGATTGACGCGCGGTACGGAGAAAGAACACTTTATTCGTGCCGCGCTCGAATCGCTCGCATACCAGACAAAAGACGTGCTCTCCGCCATGGAAGCTGATTCCGGCATTGAGCTGAAGACACTGCGGGTGGATGGCGGCGCGGTGAAAAACGATTTTCTTATGCAATTTCAAAGCGACATTCTGGGCGTGCCGGTGGAACGTCCGACGATTAACGAGACGACTGCATTGGGTGCTGCCTATCTGGCGGGACTTGCTGTCGGTTTCTGGCAAAGCCGTGATGAAATCGCAGCCAAATGGCAGATGGAAAAACGGTTTGGCGTTCAGATGGAAGAGAGTGAACGAGCGGTGCTTTACGAAGGCTGGAAGAAAGCCGTCGAAGCAGCCAGGGGGTTTAAGTTGAAATAAAACGTAAAATATGCTACGCTAAAATCGACAAAATTTAGAAGTTAATATCGGTCGGAGAATTGGAGAAGACCACAGCAGATCCTTTGAATAACGGAGGATCTTGTTGTGGTCTTTTTGTTTTCGGGAAAAGATAAACGAAATGGTTATACGGTACTTATACAATACTTAATCAGGAGAGTGAAGTAACATGAACCAACCGTTTGCAAGCGGGAATCGTCCGCGGATTTTGCGTGAGATAGAAAAACAGCAGTTTGACGTTCTTGTCATCGGGGGAGGAATTACAGGTGCCGGCATTGCGCTGGATGCACAGTCGCGCGGCATGAAAACAGCGCTTGTGGAAATGCAGGATTTCGCCGCAGGAACGTCCAGCCGCTCTACTAAGTTGATACACGGCGGTTTGCGTTATCTGAAACAGATGGAGTTCAAGCTTGTGGCCGAAGTTGGCAAGGAGCGTGCCATCGTATATGAGAATGCGCCGCATGTAACTACTCCGGAGTGGATGCTTCTGCCGATAATTGAAGGTGGCACATACGGTAAGTTTGCCACATCTATCGGTCTGCGTATTTACGATGCGCTTGCCGGTGTGAGAAAGAACGAACGCCGCATCATGTTGAGCAAAGCAGAAACGCTTCAAAAAGAGCCGCTGCTGCGCACAGATAAGCTCAAAGGCGGCGGATATTACGTAGAATACCGCACGGATGACGCCCGCCTGACGATTGAAGTCATAAAGGAAGCGGTGCGCCGCGGCGCCCAGGCGGTCAACTATGTGATGGCGGAAGACCTTTTATACGAGAACGGCAGGGTGGTGGGCATCGTGGCTGTTGACCTGCTGAGTGGAGAAAAGCATACGATCCGGGCTAAAAAAGTAGTGAACGCTGCTGGACCGTGGGTCGACAAAATCCGTGAAAAAGATGGATCAAGAAAAGGCAAACGCCTGCATTTGACTAAAGGAGTACATCTAGTTATCGACGGCAAACGATTCCCGCTTCGCCAGGCCGTATACTTCGATACGCCGGACGGCCGCATGGTTTTTGCGATCCCGCGTGACGGCAAAACATATATGGGTACGACAGATACGGATTATCACGGCGATATCGCCAACCCGAAAATGACGGTAGAAGATCGCGACTATATTCTCCGTGCGGCGAATTTCATGTTCCCGACGCTTGCGCTGACAGCAAAAGATATAGAGTCCAGCTGGGCGGGCCTCCGTCCGCTTATCCACGAAGATGGAAAATCTCCGTCAGAGCTATCCCGTAAGGATGAAATCTTCATCTCTGAATCCGGGCTCCTGACGATTGCCGGCGGGAAGCTGACCGGATACCGAAAAATGGCGGAGCGCATCGTCGACCTGGTGGCTTCACGGTTGAAGGAAGAGGGAGCAGGTTCCTATTCGGGCTGCTTGACCGATAAAATCCCTCTTTCCGGCGGTAATATAGGCGGTTCGGCTAATTTTGAATCGTTTGTGCAAAGTCAGGTGAAAAGAGGCATTGCCTCCGGCTTGTCTGCAGAGGCGTCGGAAAACCTGGCTCGTCGCTACGGTACCAATGTGGAACGCATCTATACAATCATCCGCGAACGCGGAGAAGAAGCGGCAGTATCCGGCCTGCCGAAAGATGTCCTCGGTTCGCTTGTTTATGCGATGGAAGAAGAAATGGCAGCTATGCCGGAAGACTATTTCGTTCGTCGTACCGGCGCTCTGTATTTTGATATAAACTGGGTAAGGCAATGGAAAGAGCCGGTGACGACGTACATGGCCCGGGTACTGGGCTGGAGTGAACAGGAGATGTGGCGGCACCGCGAACGTCTGGAACAACTTATCAAAGATGCTACTGTTCCGCAAATCAGTGCAGTGCCCCGGCATGCTTAATTTAATACAGCATAAATAAAACAAAAATAAGCTGAAGCAGTCTCTGCTTCAGCTTATTTTTGTATTGTTAGCCAGCGTGTAAGATATGAAAAAAATAGTATAATTAGATTGATATTTCAGTTATTTCAAAAAGATTACGCAGAGGGGAGATTTTATTGGATAAAAAAATGAGCCGCAGAGAGTTTCTTAAACATGCATTACACTTAGGAGCGGCAGGCTCTTCTCTATTTTTGTTTGGAAACATGTTAGCAGGTTGTGCGATCAATGAAAAAACAAGCGAACGCAGTTATGCAACGAGAGAAGACGCCGTTTCTATCGCCTATCTCAATAAAAGTCTCGGTTACTATTTTTTTATCATTCAACAGGAAGCGTTAAACCGAGCCGCCGATGCAAGGGGATGGAACTTCGAAGCGTTAGTAGCCGACTTATCTTTTGTTCAACAGCGCAAACAATTCGAACACTATGTCACCCAAAGAAAGCAGGCTATTATTCTTGATCCTATTGACAGTCATGGAATGGCCGAGTTGTTTAACCATGCAAAAGACAGGCATATCTTTATCGGTGTTATTGATACGCCTGTAACAGCGGGGAAAGTCGATATAACGGTAACATTTGATAATTACAAAGGCGGTCAGATGGCCGCAGAAAAAATAGTCAAGCTTTTAGAAAAAAAGTACGGAGAACCACGGGGCTATGTTCTTAATTGCTACGGAGAATTAAGCAGTATTGCCTGGAAGCTGCGCCGCCAGGGGTTTGAGCAGACGTTGAAAAAGTATAAGGATATTACCCTTATTAGTATCCCGACCGGAGGCGACATTATAAAAATGCACGATGTAACCATCGATATTCTCGCCAAATATCCGTATATTGATGCGATACATGCTCCTTCTGAAACACCGGCACGCGGCATCTATCAAGCAATGAAAGAAAAAGGAAAGCTATACACGTCAGAGCATAAGGATCACATCATCTTCGTTACCATAGACGGGGAACCGCTTGCTCATCAATGGATTAAGGAAGGGATATTGGATGCATCGATTTCACAGGATCCTATCGCCTACAGTGAAATATGTGTGGAATTACTTAACAGATATGTGCTGCACGGAAATCCGGTGCCAGAACATGAGTACCGAAATGAAAAGTATTACTGGGAGAAGGCTGATGTAATAGTAGGTCCTTCAGGTCCGTGCCTGACCATTCCTCCGTTTGAGATTAACCGATATAATGTCAATGATCGCAGGTTGTGGGGGAATATCGCTTATAACGAATGGGGGATAACATATCAATAGAATTTTATAAATGAATATAATGTAGATAAGGAGAGAGGAGAATGAAAACAATCAAGATTCGCCTGCTCTTTTATTTTATCCTCACCAGCTTTCTTCCCATTCTCATGGTTGGATTCATTCCCTACCAAAAATCTTCAGAAGTTGTACGAACACAGATGCTCGAATTTGCCCAAAGTGCAGTGAATCAGCTTAACGAAAATATCAGCTATCATCTGAAAGAAATGGAGCTGATGTCACGTATAGTATATTACCAATCCATACCGGTACTACGCGGTGAGAAGACAGATGCATTAAGTGAAAATAAAAGCGATCCGATTGAATTTAATAAATTCCTGGCCGCACTAAAAAATAATCGGACGTTCATTGATGAGATCCATGTAATCAACGGTGATAAGGTATATACAACGGCAGTAAAACTTGATACAGACATCCTTGCCCGGAAGGAATGGTATACAAGTGCACTGGAAAAAACAGATGAAAAAATATGGGTCGGACCGCATGAAAGCGATTACTCTATTAATAAACCAAAAACATATGAAGTAATCACGCTCATCTATCCATTTAAGCCTGTTCAATCCGGTAAAACCGCTTTAATCATGATTGAAATGAAACGCGAAAAGCTTGATGAACTATTCGGCAGCCCGAATTTAAAAAGTTTAGGAAAGCTTCTTCTTATTGATAAATATGGAACGGTTATTTATAGCCCGGATCGGTCATTGATTCTTCCCGCACAAACAGGGGAAAAACAATACATTACCAACACCAATCTGATTAGAAGCTTAAACAAGGATAACAGTTTCGTATACGATATTAATTTTTTCAGCGGCTGGAAAGTAGGCGCTTTCATCCCGAACGAAAAACTTGAAAAAAGCTTTGATTCAATTAGAGAAACCGTTTTCATTTTGTTGGTCATTTTCTTTGCCACCTCAACATTTTTGGGTCTCACATTATCGAATCATTTTACCAGGCCGCTCCAGCGCCTGCAGCGTGATATGAAGCAAATTGAAAACGGTAATTTCCATATTCGTTCACATATTCAGACCGATGATGAAATCGGTGATTTAAGCCGCAGCTTTAACCGGATGGTTGAGGAAATTGAACTTCTTATTCAAAAGATCTCGGAGAACGAACAAAAGAAGAAGCAGGTTGAAATGAAGGCACTCCAGTATCAAATTAATCCACACTTTCTGTATAATACGCTAAATTCTGTACAATGGCTGGCCAAGCTGCATAAAGTTCCGCATATCGGCGATATGGTAACCGCTCTGATAAAGTTGTTGCGCGCAAGCTTAAACACGAAAACCTATTTGCATATGCTTGAAGAGGAATTAGAAATCCTCTCCTACTACATGAAGATTCAACGATATCGCTTCGGAGATAATTTTCGCACCGAATATAACATTGACCCGACTTTATTAAAAGCGGTTGTTCCGCGGTTCATTTTACAGCCTCTAGTAGAAAATTCATTTTTTCACGCATTCTCTGACGGAGAAGGAACGATTTCTATTCGGGCGACACGAATCGGAGATATAGTGAAAATTGAAGTGGGAGACAACGGCCGCGGTATGTCAGAAGAACAGGTCGTCAATATTCTTTGCCCGGAAAAAAAGAAGAAAACATCAAGCGGAATCGGAGTGAAGAACGTGGATGATAAAATTAAGCACTATTTCGGTGCTAATTACGGTCTGTCGATTACCAGCAAGGAGAATGAGGGAACAACTGTTACCATTCGGCTGCCTTACCAGCTTAAAGACAGGGAGGATGTACATTATGCTCAAAGTATTAATAGTCGATGATGAATTGATTGTCAGGAAAGGACTTCGTGCATATGTGAATTGGAAGGCATATGATATGGAAGTCGTCTCGGAAGCGGCGAACGGGGAACAGGCTCTCGAGATCATCAATCAACAGCCCATCGAGCTTGTCATTACTGATATCCGTATGCCTCTCGTTGACGGAATCGAGCTTACGCGTGCGGTGAAAGAGAACTATCCCCATATCACGGTTATCCTGTTAACTTGCTATGATGACTTTTCACTTGTCAAAGAGGCGCTTGATATTGGAGCTTCCGGGTATGTGCTTAAAACAGAGCTGGAAGACGGAAGCTTCGAAAGTATACTTAAGAAAACAAGCAAGGAATGGAAGAAGCGGCAGAAAGAAGGAGAATATTATAAAAGATTGGAAAAAGAAGCCGAAAACTCCCGTTTGTTGCTGCGTGAGAAGCAAGTTCAATCTATGCTTGAAGATCCGTCTTCTTCTATACCTGATGAGCTTGATTGGATCGAAAACGGTTTTGTTGGAATTTATTTTGAATTTTTATGCTCCCCAAATTCATTTGTCGAAGTAGAAAAGCAATTTTATGCAATCGCTTCCAAGGATAAAGGGGTTTTTCTGCCGCTTGATGATTACAGGGCAATCGGGTTATTTGCCAGAGAAAAAGAATACAGCGAAATGAAACGAACGACATATGAGCAGGAGCAATGCAGGAAGCTTTTTGGTAAAATAACAAAAATAGCGGGAGAAATAAATATATATTATTGCGCGTCTTCAACCAATGATAAAGCAGGACACGTTTTGCGGTCATTAAAGGAGAAAGGAGCCTATCATACATTCTATAATGAATTCGGCCATTTGCTTGATGTTCATAGCATACCGCAACAGGGCATAAGCGACCCTTTTGCAAAAATGGACTGGCAGGAACTTCGACAGCTTACATTGATGCGCGATTGGGCAAGAATCAAGGATATTTGTGATGAATTATTTTCGCATCTTGCCATTGAAAAGCCGCCTGTAGAAGACGTAAAAAAAGTGGTGCTTGAAATCATTCTGATTATTACACACGGCTTGCAAACCAACAGCAATTTGCTGACTCTGACATGGGGAAGCAACCGTTTTGATAATATTGAGCTGGCAAAGAAAAAGCGGACATACAAGCAACTCATCGAGTGGTTATATGAAGGAATAAATGAGCTTGAAGACAGCCGCTCTGTTTTTATTGGTGGAATCAATAGTGTGATTAGCAAAGCGATTTCATATATGGAAAGAAATTATATGCTTGAGATTACTCTTGAAGATGTAGCGGAACACGTCGGATTAAGCAAAAGCTATTTCAGTTCGCGGTTTAAAAAGATAACGGGGGAGAATTTTATTGATTATTTAATTTCGCTACGAATTAAAAAAGCAAAGCAACTGCTGCAGGAAACAGACTTGAAGATATTGGAGGTGGCAGAAAAAGTAGGGTTTAATGATCCGAGATATTTTGCAAAACTTTTTAAACGTTTTGAAGGAGTTGGCCCTAAACAGTTTCAGGAAAGCGTACACCTGTATGATGCATATAAATAAGGATTCGAGACGCAAAGCCGCTCTATTTCCATAGGGCGGCTTCCTATTTTTATAGACGGTCATTTGCCTTATAGTAATAAAATCCCCTTTAATCGAAATATTTTCCTCCTCTTATCACCTCTTTTTATCTGGTTGTTTGAAGAACATAAAAATCACCACCAAAAGCTAAATATATTAAATTTTTGGAATTATAAATCCAATCTATCATTTGTATAGGGTCAAGCAGCAAAGCAGAAAGGAGTGAGAGCATATAGAAACAATCAAGGCAGCGGTCATTACAGGGAAGAAAGCGGTGAGCATTCAACTTTTTGATAAACCAAAACTGCGGGATGATGAATTGCTGGTGAAAGTTGAAATGTGCGGAATTTGTGGCTCTGACCAACATATTTTTCAGGGGGATTGGGGAGAGCCTTACCCTCTTATACCGGGACACGAATTCGTTGGTACGGTTGCTGAAGCAGGCTCAAAAGCATGTCAGAAGCATGGTATACAGGTAGGCGACAAAGTGGCTGTTGAGATGATCATTCCGTGCAACACATGTTATTGGTGCCGCAAGGGACTCTATAACCTCTGCATCAAGGATAGGGAACAGGGCATGCAGTATGGCTGTAATATCAGCTGTGAAAGAGAGGGGCGATTATACGGCGGCTGGTCGGAGTACCTGTATGTTCCGGCGAATGCCATCGTACACCGGATTCCGGACCATGTTCCATGGGAGAGGGCTGTGTTAATCGAGCCGCTTGCTGTTACCGTTCGGGCAGTAAACTTAACGCCGCCCAAAATTGGAGACACGGTTGTAGTTGTAGGATCGGGAACGATCGGGTTGTTGACCGTTGTCGCTGTCCGGGCTGCAGGGGCCGGTAAGGTGATTCTTGTGGGAACACGAACGGAAAGATTAGCGCTCGGAAAGGAGCTTGGTGCTGACGCTGTGGTTGACTTTCGACTGGAAGATGCGGGCTCCTTCATCATGGAGCACACAGACGGAATCGGTGCCGACCTCGTATTCGAAACCGCGGGAACGCCTGCCGCGCAGGCGGACAGTCTCAACTACGCACGACCCGGCGGGGTGGTCAACTACATTGGATTAACCGGCAGAAAAACGGTTTCGATTGATACCGACTGGCAAATGACTTTCAAAGAGTTAACGCTGCAGACCTCTTTCTTAAGTGCTCACAGCTATCAGGGGGCAATCAAATTAATTGCTGACGGACAATATCCGGTTGAGAAATTAATTACCCATCGTTTTCCGCTTGAACAGGTAGAGGAAGCGATTGCCTGTTCGGCGGATCGTGCAACAAAAGCATTAAAAGTAGTTTTACTCCCGTAAGAAGCGATTTCACGTTTGTAAAAAATATTTTGAAAAAGGAGGAAGAAACATGGCTTTGTTTTCAAAAGCGGCCGTGCTGAACGGTATAGAAGGAGAATTTACAATTGAAGAGTATAAGGTACCGGAACCGAAACGGGGAGAGTTCATTCTTCGCACGGAAGCCGCCGGGGTGTGCGGCACGGATGTCCACATTTATTACGGTCATCTGAATACGGTAGAGTATCCGACGATTATGGGGCATGAATTTTGCGGCATCATTGAAAAATTAGGGGCAGACGTAACCGAAGACAGCAACGGTCGCCCGGTTAAAGAAGGAGATCGTGTTGTTATCGTACCCGGTGTCAGTTGTAACGAATGCTATTACTGCAAAATTTTGAAAACGCCTACACGGTGCGCAAATATAAGAGCATACGGATTTATGCCAAACGATGAAAACAACAGGCTTTCCGGAGGCTTTGGTCAATATGTCCATATTCAATATCAGGGAACATCCTTTTTCAAGACGGAACTTGATCCGCATATCGCAGTATTAACAGAGCCGCTTTCCATATGCATTCACGGATTCCAGCGTGCCGGAGGTGTCCGCTTTGGAAGCACGGTTCTTGTTCAGGGAACAGGAGCCATTGGCCTTGGCGCCATTGCTTTTGCAAAACGTTCCGGTGCAGCTAAAGTCATCGCGGTCGGCGGGCCGAAACGGCGTCTCCAGCTGGCTCGCGAGATGGGAGCAGACATCGTTATCGATATTGAAGACGTACGTGACCCGGCTGAGCGTATTAAGCTTGTTAAAAGTGAGACAAAGGGCGGCCGTGGCCCTGATATGGTCGTAGAATGTACGGGCTTTCCGTCCTCGGTACCGGAAGGGCTTGCCTACCTGCGTGACAGCGGCTCCTATGTAGAGCTTGGACATTTTACGGATGTAGGTTCGGCTGAAATTAATCCGCACTGGCATATGCTGCGAAATAACGCAGATATTCACGGTGTCTGGGGCAGTGATGTGGAACATATGGAAATGACACTAAACATTTTAGAACGCATGGAGCTCCCCTACGAGAAACTCGTTACACATCAGTTAGCGCTGGATCGAGTTGAGGATGCGATTCTCGCCATGAGCAAGAAAGCATATAAGCTGGATGACAAAGAGGAAATCATTAAAGCAACCATTGATCCATGGGAAGCACTGGCGAAGGGTACTGTTGTTAAGGACAAATACTCGCTTGCCTAATCAATCTTAGAGGAGGAATACGGCATGGAAATGATCATTAACAAGAAAAAACGAAGTGCTTCTAACGGTAAAATTATTGAAGTGCGAAATATGGCGACCATGGAAGTGATCGATACAACGCCGGCCGCCACCGTGCAAGACGCACAGGAAGCGCTTGAGGCAGCCAGACAGGGGGCTGAGGTTTGGGCAGCGACGCCAGTATACAAACGCGTTCAATGTATTCGAAACTTTCTTGAAAAAATGAAAGAGCGCAAGGAAGAGCTGGCGCGGTTGCTGAGCATGGAAAACGGAAAAATACTGGCACAGGCCAGAGCTGAGCTTGATGCAGCCGCAGGTATCTTCGAAGGTTTTGCAGAGGAATCAAAACGGCTTTTCGGTCAAACGATTCCTCTTGAAATCCAGGAAGGATTAGAAAAAGACTTAATGATTACAAAGCGCGAACCGCTCGGTGTTATTGTCGGCATTCTTCCGTTTAACTTTCCTGCCGAGCTGTTTGCCCATAAAGTAGGCTCGGCGTTAGCGGCCGGCAATGCCATTATTATTAAGGCACCGGAGGACGATCCGCTGACGGTCATTCGTATGACCGAAATGCTGCATGAGGCAGGCGTTCCCGGTAACGTCCTGCAAATTATAACAGGGTACGGGGAAGAAGTGGGCGATTATCTGGCGAAAAGTCCGCTGGTGAATGCGGTGAGTTTTACAGGAAGTACAGAGACAGGTATCCATATTGCAGGCAACGGCGCCAAAAACCTGTCACGGGTTTTCCTTGAACTTGGCGGAAATGACGCCATGATTATTTGTGAAGATGCCGACATTGATGCGGCGGTTCAGGATGCCGTTGACGGTCGTTTGCTGGCAAACGGACAGGTTTGCTGCGCAACAAAACGGATTCTGCTTCATGAATCGGTGCATGACGAATTCCGGGACAAGCTTGTCGCGACTCTTTCAACAAAACGGTTAGGGAACCAATTGGATGAAGCGACGGACGTCGGACCGCTTGTCAGCGAGGAAGCCGCGATGCGTGTAGAAGAGCAAATCCAATATACGGTGAGTCAAGGCGCTACCCTTATTTTAGGTGGAAAACGCGTAAATAGTACATTTATTGAACCGACTGTTCTCGAAGGCGTTACAAGAGATATGGACGTAGCAAAAGATATGGAGATTTTCGGGCCTGTATTTCCGCTTATTTCCTTCTCTTCCTATGAGGAAGCCATTGAAATATCAAATCAATCCATGTACGGGCTAAACGGAGCTATTTATACAAGAGATGTCTACAAGGCTATTGATGCCGGAAACAGGATCCAGGCAGGTATTGTGTCTGTTAACGGTGGTAATTGCTACCGCCCGATGTGCAGTGCATTCGGCGGATACAAAAAGAGCGGCATTGGCAGGGAAGGCACCGCTTATACGCTTGAAGAAGTTACCCAGATTAAGAGTATTGTATTGCGTGGAGTGATGTAATCCAGACGGATATAATAAGCGATGGGAAATTAGGGGGAACGAAAATTCCCCCGGATGTTTCTTGCTTTTTAAAAAGAGAAAGGGGTTATTGTATGCGTTCAATAAAAAAAGCAGGGTTTTTATTTAGCACGCTTCTTATCGCGTTATCTTTGATCGTTGCCGGATGCGGAAACAACAGCGGACAGCCGGCGAACGCGGGAGCATCTGAATCGAATGACGCAGGAAAAGCCAACGAAGAAAAATCAGGAAGAAAATTGATA
This sequence comes from Aneurinibacillus sp. UBA3580, assembly GCF_002375825.1. NCBI lineage: Bacteria > Bacillati > Bacillota > Bacilli > Caryophanales > Paenibacillaceae > Aneurinibacillus > Aneurinibacillus sp. UBA3580. The sequence goes on along the minus strand of NZ_DFMZ01000095.1, from coordinate 33,636 downwards.
GCGCTTGCACATAAAAGTCTAAACTATTATGCGTTTGTCGCCATGCAGGAGGCGGCAAAGCGGAAAGCACAAGAATACGGTTATGAATTTGAAGCATCCGTAGCGGATTTTGATTCGGCAAAACAAACCAATCAGTTCATCAACTTCATTACGAAGAAACCTGCCGCAATCATTACGGATCCAAACGATAGCGAAGGACTTATTACCGCAATTAATCAGGCAAAAACAGCCGGTATACCGGTCGGCGTTTTTGATACTCCGACGACAGGAGGAGATGTAGCCTTTACCGTTGCTTTCGACAACTTTAAGGCAGGACAAATGGCAGCGGAAGAAATTGTGAAACGCTTAAAAGAAAAGTACGGCGAACCGAAGGGAACGGTTCTTAACGCATATGGAGCCATGTCCAGCTCAGCATGGCGTGCGCGTAAAACAGGGTTTGATGAAGTCATGAAAAAGTATCCGAATATACAGTATCTCGCCATGCCGGCAGAAGGTGATATGCGAAAGACGCAGGATGTAGCGTTGAATGCAATGGCTAAATACGGCAACCTCGACGCCGTACACGCACCGAGTGATAACCCGGCTATGGGATTGTATGAAGCATTAAAACAAAAAAATAAGCTTAAGAAAGTAGGAGAAGATGGGCACGTCATTTTTGTAACGATTGATGCTGAACCCATCGCACTTCAGCGCATCAAGGAGGGCTGGTACGATGCAACCATAAACCAGGATTGTGTAGCCTATGGGGAGATTGTTATTGATATGCTGCACAATTATTCGCTTCAAGGAAAGGAAGTACCGCTTGAAACATATAAGAACGAGAAATATTTCTGGAAAGAAGCCAAGATTGTAAAAGGTGACAGCGGACCGCACATGATTATCGATCCGTATGTCATCGATAGCAGTAATGTAGACAATGACTCCCACTGGGGCAACGTTGCCTGGAACGAGTATAATCTTCGTTACTAAATCTGGAGAAAGGGAAGGGAGATGTCTTTCTTCCCTTTCTGTATCTTGCAAAGTGAATAAAGGAGGGATTGACTTGCTGTTGGAAATTGACCATGTAAGTAAATGCTACGGCACTAAAACGGTGTTGGACGGGGTCAGTATGAACCTGAAAAAAGGAGAAATTCATGCGCTTTTGGGAAAAAACGGAGCAGGCAAAACAACTCTCGTTAAAAGCATTTCCGGTGTTACAACAGATTATGACGGCACTATCCGCTTTGAAGGCAAGTCCATCGATCATCTTACTGTGTTAGAGCGGCAGAAGATTGGAATTTATGTCGTCCCTCAACACGCTTCCGTTATTCCTGAATTTACGGTTGCAGAGAACATTTTCATCGGAGATTGGCCCAGAAAGAAAAACGGCTTCGTTGACTGGAATCATATTTATATATATGCAAAAGAAGCGCTGGACAAATATGGAGTATCTTTTTCGCCGCGGCAAAAAGTAAAAGATTTGTCTCTTGTTGATCAGCGTAAGCTTAATATCGTGCGCGCATTGTTTAGTAATGCGAAACTTATTATTCTGGATGAACCGACAACGGCACTATCAGCAGAAGAAAGAGACGGTTTGTTTGAATTTGTCATTGACCTGGCAAAACAGGGAACAAGTTTTATTTTTATATCGCACTATATCGAAGAAGTATTACGCCTTAGTGACAGGTATACTGTATTGCGCGACGGAAAATCTTATACCGGCTTTTCCAGGGGAGAAGTCGATGAGCGACAGTTATCCAATCTAATCGTCGGGGAAGATGTGGAACTTTGTGTTCGCGAGCGATCTGAAGTGCTTGCTAGAGCGCCAATCGCTCTCCAGTGCAGCAGGATAAAGGCACGCGGACTTACAGATGTTTCGTTTCATCTTGCAAAAGGGGAAATCCTTGGTCTTATCGGTTTTCCGGGTTCAGGTGCCCGTGAGATATGTCGGGCATTGGCCGGACTGAATCCAATTGAATCAGGAGAAATACGCTTGCATGGTAAAAAACTGAGGAATCCCAGGCGTCCTGATGAAGCGCTTGCGCAAAAAATCGTCTATGTTTCATATGACCGTCATGCAGAGGGAATTGTGCCTGACTTGCCGATAAGGGAGAATATCAGCCTGCCCATCCTAAAAAGCAAATTGGCTTCTCTATTTGGATTTGTGAATGAACGTAAAGAAATAGAAATTGCACAACAATATTTTTCAACACTAAATATTAAGGCACATTCTATCTATGAAGAAGTAGGGAATCTGAGCGGGGGAAATCAACAAAAAGTAGTCATCTCCAAAGCGCTGAGCACACAGCCGGACGTACTTATTATTGATGAACCTACCGTAGGGATTGATGTAAAGAGCCGCGAAGAAATATTATCGCTGATTAACGAGTTGACCGATACAGGATTGAGTGTTCTTTATCTAACCAATGATTATAATGAACTGTTGCGTGTAGCTGATCGCCTGTTGTTTTTTGCGAATGGAACCATTGCAAGAGAAGAAATCAATACCGGACTAACACCGGAAGAAGTGATACAAATGCGTGATTCTGCAGAGGAGGAAGTAGCTTCATGAGTGTAAAAGAAGGAACAACCAACCAGGTGGTACAACCGATTAAGCTAAAGCAGCCAGGCCAGGGATATGCCCGGCTGTTTGCCGACAATATCGTCTGGTTTCTGCTTGTGCTTGGCCTTTTCATTATGGGCCTTATTGATTCCGCGTTTTTCTCCCAGGTTATCCTGCAAAATATTCTTGTGCAGACAGCCGTATTGGGGATTTTAACGGCAGGGATTGCCCATGTTCTCATTATCGGAGAAATCGATTTATCAATCACGGGTGTGTTAGCTTTTAGCGCCGGCCTTGGTACTACGCTAATGAATAATGGGCTGCCATGGTTTCTCGCAGTTCTGGTTATTGTCCTTTTTGGTCTGTTGATTGGGACAGTGAATGGTATTCTTGTCGCTAAGTTAAAAGCAGCAGCCTTGATTGAGACACTGGCTATGGGTTTGGTTTTACAAGGAGGATTGATGGCATTAACTCAGGGGCGATCCATCGTGAATTTCCCGGAAGCTTTCACGTGGATTGGTCAGGGTTCTGTTTTCGGACTCCCGATATTACCGATTCCGTTCCTGATTGTCTATCTGATTATCTACTTTATATGGAAGAAAACTGTTTTCGGTCGCAGTCTGTTTGCAACAGGGGGGAATTCCACCAGTGCATATGTCAGCGGGATTAATGTAGACCGAATCAAGATTTATGCCTTTATGATTTCAGGAGGACTTGCTGGTTTTTCTGGATATCTGCTTGCCGCATATATGGGAGCGGTCACCATGACGTTTGGTCAGGATTTAATGATGTACACACTTGCTGCTGCGGTTATCGGCGGTGTCAGCTTAACGGGTGGCAAGGGGAAAATTTCCGGCGTACTCGGCGGTGTACTGCTTCTTACTGTTATTCAAACCGGACTGCAGATTCTCGGCATTTCATCCTATTTTGTAACAATGGTTGGTGGCATGATGATCTTCATAGCCGTAATTGTTGATGCATTGAAGACGAAATATATCCGATGATAGCGGATAACATAGGCGGGCTTTCTCTTATAAAAAGAGGGAGCCCTTTATCTATATGTAGTTGTAAATCATAATGGTCTTTATGACATCTCTGCCGCTTTTTCCTATGCTATTTACCTAGTACATATATTGCGCAGGTAGCAGGAGTAACCGCTTTAAAAATGTGTATGAAGATGCATATATGTTCTGCGCTTATTCATTTACACTATTTACATATTTTTTTTTTGCGAAACTTTCGTATGAAAAGTATCGTCTAATAGGGGTCAACGTAGAATTCACAGCAAAAGGGGAAAAAAGATGAAAGCATTAAAGGTTATCGGTGCTCTGCTGCTAAGTCTGTCGCTTACCACACCTGTACTGGGAGAAGAGGCGCTTCCGACCGAGCCGATTGATTATTACTTTCCAATGGATATTGACGGTCATTGGGCTCAACATGAACTGTACGATATGGTATATGCCGATGTTGTGAAAGGGTACGACGAGAAAAACGGAAATGTAACACTGCGTCCGAACAACCAGATTAGCCGTGCGGAATTTGCGGCACTGCTTGTACGCGCGCTCGATTTACAACCGGGCGGACAGTCGAAATCTTTCTCTGACGTCAAAGCGAACCAGTGGTTCTATAAAGAAGTCAGCACCGCCGCTTCACTTGGCATCGTTAGCGGGATGACGGAGACCACGTTTGAGCCGAATGCCAAAATTCAACGCGATCAGATTGCTTCTATGCTTGTGCGGGCATTCGAGAAAACCGTGTCGTTTGAGGGGACACCAAAAGCGTTTAAAGATGTAAAAAACTATTGGGGTAAACCATATATCGATAAAGCGAGCGCGGCCGGCATGATTAACGGCAAGAGCGCCACCGAGTTTAAGCCGGTTGATCGCGCGACCCGTGCGGAAGCGTTGAAGATGCTTCACAGCGCCCTCCACCTTGAACAAAGCGCTCCAGCTTCGGATGAGGAATTGAGCAACACATTTCTGAATGCGGAACGGGAAACACTAGCGGCGTTAAGCGAGGGAGATTTCGATAAAGCGTCCGCGCTGAATAAGCAATATTACACCGGTTTTGACCGCGCGCTCGGTGACGTAGCCATTGACATGCTGAAAGATATCAGCGCAGAGGGTGAATCAATACAGATGGGGCTGACCGGTGATATTAAAGTGGACATCACCGGCAAGTGGGATCGCTTCGCAGAGCTGTATGTAAGCAACGGTACGTATGAAATTAACGTAGCGGGCGAGACGGATAAGGAGACGCTGGAAGGCCCGGTTTTCCTGAAGAAAGAGAAGGACGGAAAGTGGAGAGTGTATTATTCTGACACGGGATCCGTCGCAGATAGCCTAATAGAATAAAGAAGGAACAGACGCGACGCATTTATCTCTCGCCCTTTTCCGGGCAATTTCCTGGTTAAACGCTTGTTTAACTTTATTCCCGGCAACGCCCGCGAGTTTTTCTTACAGATAGCCTTTATTTCCGCAGGGTTGAAGCCGGTTTATCCAGGCTTCTTCCCTGTTTTTCAGAAGGTCGCGATATTTTTCAAGAACTGTAAAATTCTCTACGGTCTCTTCTTCCGGCTTAATGTATTCCAGCACCTCGAAAGTGAAGTTCTCTTCTCCATACTCTTTCCATTCCTG
>NZ_DFMZ01000095.1:0-28342 GCF_002375825.1 Aneurinibacillus sp. UBA3580 | reverse complement strand
CTGCTGAAGGGTTTTGTTGTAATGCATTCCCATATTTAGCCCAAACCAGTGACGGTTTTTAATCCCTTCCAGATTCAAGCTGCTTCCGATGAGGATTTTACCGTTCGCTTGATTCTTTATTTGATAGACGCCCATTGGCCTGTGTGTTTGTTTATACTGCAATTTAGCTTCCTTTCGTTTTTGCTTCTCCATTTTCCTTTTCTCCTTCATTTAGAATTTGACCCAGTAGGCGCTGCAATCCGGATAGCGGTCCATAAAGCCGTATTCAATCAGATAGCGCCTGATTGTCACATAGTCAGGATAAATCTGTTTCAGTATCTCGTTTACTTCTTTCTCGGTGTAATGCCGGTTCAATTCGAATCGTTTGGCGATGTGCTTAAGGATCGCCACTTTTCTTTTCTCCTTTTTCGGAAATTCGGACAGTGGACCGTTTTCCCCCTGTGTGAAGTACCTCTGAAGTATCGCCTTGTTTTCCTCTTCGGTAATGGCGAAGCGTTCATCCACCATGGCAGCGCTGCGTGGAATAGAGATGAATTTATTCGGTTTCGCCGTTTTTTCCTCGACTAATTCGGTAATTGCCAGCAGGATTTTGGCCTGTTTGGCTTTCTCTCTCAGTGTGAAACGGTGATTGCGAATGGTGGATGTACTGCCGCCGTCCAGTTCTTTGACGATTTCATTGTCGCTTAGTCCTTCATAGAAATAGCGGACGATTGTTTTCTGGTGTTCGGTGAGCCCGGTCAGTTTTTTATCCAGCCCGATTAGGAAGTCGAACATAGAGGTGTGCTCATGTGTGATGTGCAGACGAGCAAATCTCTCCGCGTCGTAGAGCGCGTTTTCATGCGGATAGATGACGCCACGGGTAAATCTTCGGCCGCAGATGAGACAGATATACTGTTCAGACGCTTCTTCGTAAATATATCCCCGCTTTATCTCTTCCAGTGATGCATTCCAGAAAAGTTCGGAAACTTCTTGCATATAAAGACATATCCTCTCTTTGTTTATTTTATTTATAGATATCATAGCATTTCGTTTGCTTTTTTTCAAATGTTTTTATTGAAATTTTATAAACAGAGCCATATAATGTCGGTGTAAACATAGACAAAAATTAAAAACGTTTAGAAAGAAAGGTGAATGGCATGGGAAAGGAAAGACGGGTAATAGAATCGGCATGCAATGAGCGACTTCCGGTATGTGCGCAGGACACGTTTAACTATATGGCACGCTATTTCTTCTCTAACTATCAAATCCAGTGCGTATTGAAACTGGAGGAAGAGTGGATGAATCAGTCTGCATACCGCCGCGGTATTTGAGATGCTTGGAAGCATGTGCTTCGGTGATGTACTTGCGATGTTCCGGGGATTGCGGCACCAGGCTGTGGCTCAAGGGCTGGCGTCTCCTTATTTATCAAACTTCGGTGAGGTCAGCAAGACCGAGCTCAAGTTTCAGGAAACTGAGGTGGCCGATGCTTATATGGTGCCGCCGATTATGTTTTCCCCGGGTTTTATGCCGGGAGCGAGCGCATACAGAGAGACGCTTACTCTCATGGTCGGTGTGTATGAATCGACAGTGGAGGCAGAGACGGTAGAAACCTTCTTAAACAGAGTGGCGAATGAGCCTCGTAATGTAGACTGTAGCGGGTGATTGCTGCGCTCGTTGCCTTGATTGATGATAAGCGGTATACCCAGTTGAAATCATTTTTTATTGTCGGTTATCCTTGATGCCGCTGTCGCGCTGGTTTATTTCATCCTGCTCGATTTCGTTCACTAAATTGGCGGTGTAAGGCGTTTTCTCCATTTGATTTATCAATGTGTGCACATCCTGCACGTCCTGCTTCTTCTTATTCTTCTGTGCCATTGTTTTCATCTCCTCGAATCGGAATGGCGCGGTAAAAACCCGCGTGTTCCTTCTTAACGTGCAGCAACACACGACAGTTTATACATTGAATGAATTGTCTGATTGAATGCGATATACTGCTTAGGCAGATTCACGGAATTTCGGATGCGCTGGCAGAGGCGTAGCTGGCCCAAAAAAGTTAAATATAAAATCTTGCATTTTAATTTGGTATACGATAGAATATTCAGGGTCTGAGTCATTACATAAAAATGATGAAGATAAAGAAAAACCTTGCATTCAGCCTATATTTTCGATATAATGTTGAATGTTGGTTTGATGAACGCGATGACGCGGGAGGTTGCTGACACACCAGGCTCCGATGCCATGGCCTGGGGTCGGGTTTTTCCGCTGAGAATTGTCTGTTTATCAAAATAGGCGACAAAGGAGGGACTAAAATGGCAAAACAAAAAATTCGTATCCGCTTGAAAGCATACGATCACAGAATTCTTGATCAGTCCGCAGAGAAGATTGTTGACACTGCGAAGCGTTCCGGTGCAGAGGTGTCTGGCCCAATTCCGCTTCCGACTGAGCGTAATGTCTTCACGATTTTGCGTGCGGTACACAAATACAAGGATTCCCGTGAACAGTTTGAGATGCGCACACACAAGCGCCTGATCGACATTGTGAACCCGACACCGCAAACGGTTGATTCGCTGATGCGTCTGGACCTGCCGTCCGGTGTTGATATCGAAATCAAACTGTAAGGTTTGACGACAAACCAACAATGTTATAGCGATTATATAATGAACGGAAATAAATACATGAATTTGATTACTCAATAGGAGGTGGCTATCATGACCAAAGGAATCTTAGGTAGAAAAATTGGGATGACCCAGGTTTTTACTGCTGAAGGTATCGTAGTTCCAGTAACTGTTATCGAAGCAGGTCCTTGCGTGGTTCTTCAAAAGAAGGATCAAACGACTGATGGATATGAAGCAATTCAAATTGGTTTCGCTGACAAGAAAGAAGTGCGTGCCAACAAGCCTGAAAAAGGCCATGCAGCAAAAGCTAACACAACGCCTAAGCGCTTCATTCGTGAACTTCGTAATGTTGATTTGGCAGGGTACGAAGTTGGTCAAGAATTAAAAGCTGATATTTTTGCAGAGGGAGACATTGTTGACGTAACCGGCACATCAAAAGGTAAAGGATTTGCTGGTGCTATCAAGCGTCACGGCCAATCTCGCGGACCGATGGCTCACGGTTCCCGTTACCATCGTCGTCCTGGTTCCATGGGCTCTATCGCAGCTAACCGTGTACTGAAAGGTAAAGCATTGCCTGGACGTATGGGCGGAGAGAAAGTTACGGTTCAAAACCTTGAAGTGGTTTCTGTTGATGCAGACCGCAACTTGCTGTTAATTAAAGGTGCTATTCCGGGACCTAAAAATAGCTTCGTAGTTGTAAAAACTGCCGTTAAAGGCAGCAAATAAGCAAGAAAGGAGGACTCGCAATGCCTAAAGTAACACTTTTCAATCAAGATGGCTCTCAAGTAGGTGAAATCGAACTGTCCGATGCGGTATTCGGTATCGAGCCGAACGAGGCAGTGCTTGCCGATGCAGTTATCATGCAACAGGCTTCCCGTCGTGCAGGTACGCACGCTGTAAAAAACCGTTCCGCAGTAAGCGGTGGTGGCCGTAAGCCTTGGAAACAAAAAGGAACAGGACGCGCTCGTCAAGGTAGCATTCGCTCCCCTCAATGGGTAGGCGGCGGTGTGGTTTTCGGACCGACTCCTCGCAGCTACGCTTACAAGCTTCCTAAAAAAGTTCGTCGCCTGGCGATTAAATCTGCTCTGTCTTCTAAAGTGCAGAACGAAGAGATTCTGGTATTGGATGCCCTGAATTTCGACGCACCGAAGACAAAAGAAATGGTAAAAGTGCTCGGAAATCTGAAAGTGGACAACAAAGTGCTTGTTGTTACAGGTGAATACAATGACAATGTGGCGCTGTCCGCTCGCAACATTCCCGGCGTGAAATTCGTTCCCGCTAACGGAATCAATGTTCTTGATGTTCTGCATCACGACAAGTTGCTGATTACGAAGGATGCAGTCGCAAAAGTTGAGGAGGTGCTTGCATAATGAAAGATCCTCGCGATATTATCAAGCGCCCGGTTATTACCGAACGTACTGCTGACATGATGGCCAGCAACAAATACGTATTCGAAGTTGATTTACGTGCAAACAAAACGGAAATCAAAGATGCGATTCAGCGCATTTTCGATGTGAAAGTTGTAAACGTAAATACAATGCGTGTTAAAGGTAAGCCGAAGCGCGTAGGTAAATTCTTTGGACGTCGTTCTGACTGGAAAAAAGCGATCGTTCAGCTGAGTGAAGATAGCAAAGCTCTTGAGTTCTTTGAAGGTGTTTAATTCGTAAGACAGAGCGAAGGAGGGAAAACAAATGGCAATTAAAAAGTATAAACCGACTTCTCCTGGTCGCCGTCAAATGACTGTGTCTACTTTTGAAGAGATTACAACTTCCAAGCCGGAAAAATCTCTGCTTGCGCCGAAAAACAAAAAAGCTGGACGCAACAACCAAGGTAAAATCACGGTTCGTCATCACGGTGGCGGTCATAAGCAGAAGTATCGTATCATTGACTTCAAACGTAACAAAGACGGTATTCCAGGTCGTGTTGCTACAATCGAGTACGATCCGAACCGTTCCGCAAATATCGCGCTGATTAACTACGTTGATGGTGAGAAGCGCTACATCCTGGCTCCGAATGGTCTGCAAGTAGGCATGACTGTTGTATCCGGTCCGGATGCTGATATCAAAGTAGGTAACGCACTGCCGCTGGCTAACATCCCGGTAGGTACGGTTATCCACAATATCGAATTAAAAGCAGGCAAAGGCGGCCAGCTCGTTCGTTCCGCTGGTGCTGAAGCTCAATTGCTTGGCCGCGATGGTGACTATGTAATCGTTCGTCTGGCTTCCGGCGAGACTCGTATGATTCGCAAAGAGTGCCGCGCAACCATCGGTCAAGTTGGTAACTTAGAACATGAACTTATCAACATCGGTAAAGCAGGTCGTTCCCGCTGGTTAGGCAAGCGCCCGACAGTCCGCGGTTCTGTAATGAACCCGAACGATCACCCGCACGGTGGTGGTGAAGGTCGCGCTCCGATCGGTCGCAGCGGTCCGCTCACTCCTTGGGGCAAACCGACGCTTGGTGCGAAGACTCGCAAGAAAAACAAACAATCCAGCAAGTATATTATCCGCAGCCGCAAGAAGTAATGCTGCTTAACAAGGTGCGGTTGCAGGGCACCGCACTTCTATTACGAAGGGAGGTTCATTCATGGGACGCAGCTTAAAAAAGGGACCTTTTGTTGATGATCATTTAATGAAAAAGGTCGAAGAGCAAAACGCAAAAGGCGACAAAAAAGTAATCAAAACTTGGTCTCGTCGCTCTACAATCTTCCCGGATTTCGTCGGTCACACATTCGCGGTGTACGATGGCCGCAAGCACGTACCTGTATATGTAACCGAAGATATGGTCGGACACAAACTCGGAGAATTCGCTCCGACTCGTACTTTTAAAGGTCACGTTGATGCCGACAAGAAAACAAGAAGATAATGGATACGTCCAAGTAAGAGAGGGGGTTACTTAAATGGAAGCGAAAGCGGTAGCTCGTTATGTCCGAATTGCTCCTCGCAAAATGCGTCTGGTAGTTGACTTAATCCGTGGTAAGCAAGTAGGTGAAGCGATTGCGATTTTAAAGCACACGCCGAAAGCAGCATCTCCGGTTATTGAGAAAGTATTACTGTCAGCTGTTGCGAATGCTGAGCACAACATGAATTTAGATGCTAATAACCTGGTTGTTAGCAAGGTATTTGTCGACGAAGGTCCGACACTGAAACGTTTCCGTCCTCGTGCAATGGGTCGTGCGAGCCGGATCAATAAGCGTACAAGTCACGTAACGGTAATTTTATCCGAGAAATAAGGAGGGATAGCGAGTGGGTCAGAAAGTTAACCCGGTAGGACTTCGGGTTGGCATTATCCGCGACTGGGAATCCAAGTGGTTCGCAGAGAAAGATTATGCTAATCTGTTACACGAAGATCTAAAGGTCCGTGAATATGTTAAAACCCAGTTGAAAGACGCTTCTGTTTCTACTATTGAAATTGAGCGTGCGGCCAACCGTTTAAATGTTACTATCCACACTGCTAAGCCAGGTATGGTTATTGGTAAAGGTGGTAGCGAAGTAGAAAAGCTTCGTAAAGCATTGTCTACTCTAACAGGCAAAAGAGTGCATATCAACATCAATGAAATTAAAAATCCTGATATGGATGCAACCCTTGTTGCGCAAAGCATCGCGCGTCAATTGGAAAACCGTATTTCCTTCCGTCGTGCGCAGAAGCAATCTCTGCAGCGTACAATGCGTGCAGGCGCTCAGGGTATCAAAACAATGGTAAGCGGACGTCTTGGCGGCGCGGATATCGCCCGTTCTGAAGGATACAGTGAAGGTACGGTTCCGCTGCACACATTGCGTGCTGACATTGATTACGGTACAGCTGAAGCCGATACTACGTACGGCAAAATCGGCGTTAAAGTATGGATTTATCGCGGAGAAGTTCTTCCTCAGGCGAAGAAGAGAACTGAAGAGGAAGGAGGCCAATAATCATGTTGATCCCTAAACGCGTAAAACACCGCAAACAACATCGCGGAAAAATGAGAGGGCAAGCAAAAGGCGGCACTCAGGTAACGTTCGGTGAATATGGCCTTCAAGCTTTGGAAGCCTCTTGGGTAACAAACCGTCAAATCGAAGCCGCTCGTATTGCGATGACTCGTTACATCAAACGCGGCGGTAAAGTATGGATTAAAATTTTCCCAGACAAACCGGTTACTGCGAAGCCGCTTGAAGTACGGATGGGTTCCGGTAAAGGTTCAGTTGAGAGCTGGGTAGCAATCGTAAAACCCGGAAAAGTAATGTTTGAGCTGGCTGGTGTACCTGAAGAGGTCGCTCGTGAAGCAATGCGTCTGGCCATGCACAAGCTTCCGGTTAAATGTAAGTTTGTAAAACGGGAAGAATTGGGTGGTGACGCAAATGAAAGCTAATGAAATTCGCAACCTAACCACTGCCGAAATTGAACAAAAAGTAACTTCTATGAAAGAAGAACTTTTTAACCTCCGTTTTCAATTAGCGACTGGTCAATTAGACAACCCTGCACGTATCCGTCAAGTGCGTAAAGATATCGCAAGAGCAAAAACGATTCTGCGTGAACGTGAATTAGGCATTAGCTAATAGATTAGAGAGGAGGTCGCAAACATGGCAGAAGAACGCAATGCACGTAAAGTTGTTCTTGGTCGAGTTGTTTCCGACAAAATGGACAAAACAATCGTTGTTCTGGTCGAAACATACAAAAAGCACCCGCTGTACGGAAAGCGTGTGAAATACTCCAAGAAATTTAAAGCTCATGATGAGCAAAATACTGCAAAAATCGGCGATCTGGTAAAAATCATGGAAACTCGTCCGCTGTCCAAAGACAAGCGCTTCAGACTGGTTGAAGTGGTTGAGAAAGCCGTTATTATCTAATTTAAATTGAACGTTTAGGTACATCTGAAGGGAGGGACTCTCCGTGATCCAAACTCAAACTCGTTTGCGTGTAGCCGATAACTCCGGTGCAAAAGAATTAATGTGCATTAAAGTATTAGGCGGTTCCGGCCGTAAATTTGCTAACATTGGTGACGTTGTTGTTTGTTCGGTGAAACAAGCAACACCCGGCGGCGTTGTTAAGAAGGGCGACGTAGTAAAGGCTGTTATCGTGCGTTCTAAGAGTGGTTCTCGCCGTAAAGACGGTTCTTACATCCGTTTCGACGAAAACGCAGCGGTTATCGTTCGTGATGACAAAAGCCCGCGCGGAACTCGTATTTTCGGACCGGTTGCCCGGGAACTTCGTGACAAAGACTTCATGAAGATCGTTTCTCTGGCTCCTGAAGTACTGTAAATCCTGCTTACAAAGGTATTAAGTTAAACATAAGGAGGTGCCGTCATGTCCGAACAAAAGAAACTGCACGTGAAATCCGGTGACAACGTTGTTGTTATCAGCGGTAAAGATAAAGGCAAAAAAGGTCGCATTCTCGCTGCTTACCCGAAAACAGGCCGTGTGCTTGTAGAAGGCGTAAACATGGTGAAGAAACACACGCGTCCGAATGCCAACAACCCGCAGGGCGGTATCGTTACGCAAGAAGCTCCGATTCACGCTTCCAACGTAATGATCGTAGACCCGAAAACGGGCGAGCCGACTCGTATCGGTTCCAAAGTTGTGGACGGAAAGAAAGTACGCATTGCAAAAAAATCTGGCGAAGTATTGGATAAGTAGTCAGGTCGGAAAGGAGGTCATCTAAATGGCTGCAAGAATGTTAGAGCAATATAAAGAAAAAATTTCTCCTGCGTTAATGCAGAAGTTCGGATATAAGTCTATTATGCAGGTTCCGAAAATCGAGAAAGTCGTTATTAACATGGGTCTGGGTGATGCAGTTTCCAACCCGAAAATTTTGGACAGCGCGGTTCGTGACCTGGAGGCAATCGCAGGTCAGAAGCCGGTTATCACTCGCGCGAAGAAGTCTATCGCCGGTTTCCGTCTTCGTGAAGGTATGCCGATCGGTGCGAAAGTGACGCTGCGCGGTGAGCGTATGTATCACTTCCTGGACAAATTATTCAACATCTCTCTTCCTCGTGTACGTGACTTCCGTGGTATCTCCAACAAGGCGTTCGACGGTCGTGGAAACTACACACTGGGATTGAAAGAGCAATTGATCTTCCCGGAAATCGAGTACGATAAAGTAGACGCTATCCGCGGAATGGACATCGTAATCGTAACGACAGCACAAACGGACGAAGAAGGCCGCGAACTGTTAACACAATTGGGCGCTCCTTTCGCCAAGTAATTTCGGATTCCTATACGACAAGGAGGGAAACACGTGGCTAAAAAATCAATGATCGTGAAACAGCAACGTAAGCCGAAGTTTAAAGTGCAGGCCTACACACGCTGCGAACGTTGTGGTCGTCCGCACTCTGTGTATCGCAAATTTAAACTTTGCCGCATTTGTATTCGCGACTTAGCATACCAAGGCCAATTGCCTGGAGTGAAGAAAGCAAGCTGGTAATCCCGCAAAATGGGAAGGAGGTTAAACATATGGTAATGACAGATCCAATTGCAGATATGCTTACTCGCATTCGCAATGCCAACATGGTGCGTCATGAGAAGCTGGAAGTACCTGCTTCCAAAATCAAGCACGCAATCGCGAACCTGTTGAAAGAAGAAGGCTTCATCCGTGACGTAGAATATGTAGAAGATAACAAACAAGGCATTCTTCGTCTTTTTCTGAAATATGGTGCGGACAACGAACGTGTAATCAATGGTCTGAAGCGCATCAGTAAGCCTGGCCTGCGCGTATACGCCGGCAAAGACGAAATTCCTCGTGTTTTGGGCGGATTGGGAATCGCTATTCTTTCTACGTCTAAAGGCGTAATGACTGACAAACAAGCTCGCCAGCAACAGGTGGGCGGCGAAGTAATAGCATACATTTGGTAATACATTCGACAACGAATGGAGGTGTAACGAATGTCCCGTATTGGTAAAAAACCGATCGCTATTCCTGATGGAGTAGAGGTAAAACTTGATGGCACAGTACTGACTGTAAAGGGGCCGAAGGGTACCCTGACTCGTACGCTTCACAATGAAGTGAATGTGAAAGTGGAAGGTAACGAAATCATCGTTGAGCGCCCTTCTGATCATAAACTGCACCGCGCATTGCACGGTACAACTCGCAGTATTATCGCCAACATGGTAGAAGGTGTAACGAACGGATTTGCTAAAACACTGGAACTGGTTGGTGTAGGTTACCGTGCTGCTAAGAGCGGCAGCAACCTGACTCTGAGCGTTGGATACTCTCACCCAGTTGAAATCACTCCGGAAGAAGGCATTGAATTCGAAGTTCCGGCTCAAACGCAAATCGTCGTTAAAGGTATCGACAAAGAGCGCGTAGGTCAAGTGGCTTCTGAAATTCGTGCGGTACGTAAGCCTGAACCTTACAAAGGTAAAGGTATTCGCTACCAGGGCGAGCGCGTACGTCGTAAAGAAGGTAAAACTGGTAAGAAGTAATCGCTAAGGCGTATGTAAGAAAGGAGTGACATAACGTGATCTCGAAACAAGATAAAAACAAAGCACGGAAGAAAAGACACTTGCGTGTTCGTAAGAAAATTTCCGGTACGGCTCAAGTTCCCCGTTTGAACGTATACCGTTCTTCCAATCATATTTATGCTCAACTCATCGACGACGTAGCGGGCGTAACGATCGCTTCTGCTTCTACTCTTGATCCTGAGCTGAAAGGTCAAATAAGCCATGGAGGAAACCAGGAAGCCGCTGCGAAAGTCGGCGAACTGATCGCGAAACGCAGTGTCGAAAAAGGCATAAAAGAAGTCGTGTTCGACCGCGGTGGATATCTGTATCACGGACGTATTAAAACTCTTGCAGAAGCTGCGCGCGAAGCGGGTCTGCAATTCTAATTGAACGAAATTCCTTACACAAGGAGGGAAAACTTCATGCGTATTGACGCTTCGAACCTGGAGCTGGAAGAGAAAGTAGTCGCCATTAACCGCGTTGCGAAGGTTGTTAAAGGTGGACGCCGTTTCAGCTTCAGCGCTCTAGTAGTCGTTGGCGACAAGAACGGACACGTAGGCTGCGGCATGGGTAAAGCCCAAGAGGTACCGGACGCGATCCGTAAAGCCATCGAAGATGCAAAGAAAAACCTGATTAAAGTTCCGCTCGTAGGAACAACTCTGCCTCACGAAGTAAATGGACGCTTCGGTGCCGGTAAAGTATTCATGAAGCCTGCTGCAGAAGGTACCGGAGTTATCGCCGGTGGCCCGGTTCGTGCGGTGCTCGAGCTTGCTGGTGTAGGCGATGTATTAAGTAAGTCTCTGGGCTCTAACAATCCGATTAACATGGTTCACGCTACGTTAGAAGGTTTAAGCCGCCTGAAAACTGCCGACCAAGTTGCAAAACTGCGCGGTAAAACTGCGGAAGAGCTTTTAGGTTAGGAGGGACTTAGATCATGGCAAAATTGCAAATCACCCTCAAAAGAAGTCTGATCGGTCGCACGCAAAAACAAAAAGCGACTGTAGCAGCTCTCGGTCTTCGCAAAATCCACCAGACAGTTGTGAAAGAAGACAATGCCGCCATGCGTGGTATGGTGGAAAAAGTGAAGCATATGGTTGAAGTTAAGGAAATCGCTGAGTAATAGATATCTTGCTTAAAGAGGAGGTGCAACGATGAAATTACACGAAATCAAACCTGCTGAAGGTTCCCGTCACACTCGTAAGCGTGTGGGTCGCGGTATCGGTTCTGGAAACGGCAAAACGGCTGGTCGTGGACACAAAGGGCAAAACGCTCGTTCCGGTGGCGGTGTTCGCCCTGGTTTCGAGGGTGGTCAAAACCCGCTGTATCGTCGTTTACCGAAGCGTGGTTTTACAAACCCGAACCGTAAAGAATTTGCTATAATCAACCTTGACAAACTGAACCAGTTTGAAGAAGGTACGGTTGTAACACCGGAACTGCTTCTTGAAGCTGGCGTAATTAAAAATGCACGTGATGGTGTGAAGATTTTAGGGAATGGAGAACTTAACGTTAAGCTGACGGTTCAAGCCCAGAAGTTTTCTCAATCCGCGGTTGAGAAGATTGAGGCTCTTGGCGGAAAAACCGAGGTGATCTAATGTTCTCCACGATTGCCAATGTGTTTAAGATTGCCGACTTGCGTCGAAAGGTGATTTTTACCCTTTTGATGCTTGTCGTCTTTCGAATTGGTAGCTTTGTCCCGGTGCCGAACATTAACGTATCGGTACTTGAACAGCTGTCACAGCAAAATAGTATCTTCGGATTTCTAAATACATTCTCTGGCGGTGCGCTGCAGAACTTCTCTATCTTCGCGATGGGAATTATGCCGTACATCACCGCTTCGATTATTATGCAGCTTTTATCGATGGATGTTGTTCCGACGTTTACCCAGTGGTCGAAAGAAGGAGACATTGGCCGCCGCAAAATCGCTCAGTTTACACGTTACTTTACAATTATTCTGGGATTGATTCAGGCAATCGGACTTTCTATCGGGTTTAACCGGATGATGCCGGGGCTTGTGCAGAATCCTTCTTTTACAACGTATGCATTAATTGCGCTTGTACTGACGGCAGGAACTGCTTTTCTCATGTGGCTAGGAGAGCAAATTACCGAGAAAGGCATCGGAAACGGCATTTCCATCATTATCTTTGCAGGTATCGTAGCTGCGATTCCGAATGGTGCGAAGCAACTTTACGCCTCAGAGTTTATTGGCGCTGAGGATCAAATGTTTCTTAACATCGTTAAGGTATTAGGCATTCTGCTTGCGATCATTCTCATCATTGTGGGGATTGTTTTCATCCAGCAGGGAATACGAAAGATTCCTGTGCAGTATGCGAAACGCGTCGTAGGCAGAAAAATGTATGGCGGGCAATCCACACATATTCCGCTGAAAGTAAACAGCGCCGGAGTGATTCCTGTAATTTTCGCTCTGTCGTTGATTATCTTTCCGCCTACGATTGCTCAATTCTGGCCGGGGCATCCTGTTTCCAACTGGGTGATTCAAACGTTTAACATCCAGACGTTTAGCTCTCAGAATTGGATTGGCATGGTACTGTACGTACTGCTTATCTTCGGATTCACTTATTTTTACGTGTTCGTGCAGGTTAATCCAACGCAGATGGCTGACAACATGAAAAAGAACGGCGGATATATCCCAGGTATACGTCCAGGAAATGAGACAGCCCAATTTATTACTCGAACGTTAAACCGAATTACTTTGGCAGGAGCAATCTTCTTGGCAGTCGTATCCATTCTTCCGGTTTTCTTCTCGAAGGTGAGCGGCCTTCCCGCATCCATTCAAATCGGCGGAACGGCCATCCTGATTGTAATCGGGGTAGCGCTGGATACGATGAAACAAATCGAAAGCCAACTTGTGAAGCGCCACTACAAAGGGTTTATTAAGTAATACAAAGACAGGCTGTAAATTTACTGACGTATGGAGGGGTAGAAATGAATATTATCTTAATGGGATTACCAGGCGCGGGAAAAGGAACCCAGGGTGAGAAAATCGTCGAGAAATTTGGCATTCCGCATATTTCCACCGGCGACATGTTTCGCGCAGCTATCAAAGATGAAACAGAGATGGGCAAAAAAGCGAAATCTTATATGGACCAGGGACTCTTAGTACCGGATGAAGTTGTCATTGGTATCGTAAAGGAACGTTTAGGCAAAGCTGATTGTGAGAAAGGCTTTATGCTTGATGGATTCCCGCGCACCATGGCACAGGCGGAAGCGCTGGACGCAACGCTTGCGGAAATGGAGCGCAGTATTGACCATGTGATCAATATCGACGTGGATCGCGGTATTCTGATGGATCGGTTGACTGGCCGTCGCATCTGCAAGAACTGCGGTGCCACGTATCATGTAATATTCAACCCTCCTTCTCAAGAAGGGATTTGCGACAAGTGCGGCGGGGAGTTGTATCAGCGGGATGACGACAACGAAGCAACCGTTGCGACTCGCCTCGATGTAAACATCGAACAGTCCGCCCCGATCTTAAACTATTATAAAGAAAAAGGATTGCTCCGTACCATTGACGGGCATCAAGATATAGACAAGGTTTTTGAGGATGTTGCAGAAGTATTGAGAGGTCAAGCTCAATGATTATATGCAAGTCCAAAGCAGAGATCGACATCATGAGAGAAGCGGGGCGCATTGTCGCTCTTACGCATAAGGAACTGCAAAAAGCGATTCGTCCGGGCATCACCACTGGTGAGCTCGACGCAATCGCGGAGACTTTCATTCGCAAACACGGAGCGAAACCTTCTTTCAAAGGCTATGGGGGCTTTGCAGGCAGCATATGCGCTTCAGTCAACGAAGAACTTGTTCATGGGATTCCGGGCAAACGTAAGCTGAATGAAGGAGATATCATTAGCCTTGATATCGGTGCTGAGGTAGACGGCTATCATGGCGATTCGGCCTGGACATATGGAGTAGGCAAGATTTCTCCGGAGAATCAGCGTCTGCTGGAAATCACCGAGAAGTCTCTCTATGAAGGGTTGGCGCAGGCGAAGCCGGACGCCCGTCTAACGGATATCTCGCATGCGATTCAAGCTTGCGTAGAAGAAGCTGGTTTTTCTATCGTTCGTGAGTATGTAGGTCATGGCATCGGACGGAATTTGCACGAAGATCCGCAAATTCCTAATTTTGGGCCTGCAGGACGCGGACCGAGATTAAAACCGGGGATGGTCCTGGCGATTGAACCAATGGTCAATGCGGGTAAGCGATATGTACGGACGCTCGCTGACAACTGGACAGTCGTTACCGTGGACGGTTCGATGTGTGCTCACTTTGAACATACGATTGCTATTACTGAAGACGGCTACGAAATTTTAACCAGAGAGTAAATTTACAATTGTTGTTTCCCTTTGGGATAGATATTGTGTTATGATTGCCGATGGGGATATTGTAAGTTGAACGGCTGAGTTAAGAGTGCATACGCATAAGCAGCCATGCTGAAGAAAGGAGAGTGGCTTTATGGCGAAAGAAGATGTAATTGAAGTGGAAGGTACCGTGGTTGAGCCTCTACCAAATGCGATGTTTCGTGTAGAGCTGGAGAATGGACACAAAGTGCTTGCTCACGTATCCGGTAAAATCCGCATGCATTTCATTCGTATACTCCCGGGTGACAAAGTCACCGTTGAATTATCGCCGTATGATTTGACCCGTGGACGGATCACATATCGCTACAAATAGAGCAGGAAACGTACAGAGTTAGAGGTAGCTACTACGACCTCCAACCTCTAATGCTTCCACTCTAGAAACGACAGGAGGTTATCCAAATGAAAGTAAGACCATCTGTAAAGCCGATTTGCGAGAAATGCAAAATCATTCGTCGCAAAGGCAAAATTATGGTAATCTGTGAAAATCCGAAACATAAGCAAAGACAAGGCTAATTTATAAGGAGGTGCACGCTACATGGCACGTATTGCTGGGGTTGACTTACCTCGTGACAAGCGCGTAGTTATCGCGTTAACTTACATTTTCGGAATTGGTACTTCCACTGCTTCGAAAATTCTGAGCGAAACAGGGATTGACGAAAACACTCGTGTTCGTGATCTGACCGAAGATGAAGCGGCTAAGCTTCGTGACTATATTGACAAGAACATAAAAGTTGAAGGGGATCTTCGCCGTGAAGTATCTCTGAACATCAAACGTCTGGTTGAAATCGGCTGCTATCGTGGTGTTCGTCACCGCAAAGGTCTGCCGGTTCGTGGCCAACGTACGAAAACCAACGCGCGTACTCGCAAAGGTCCTCGTCGTACCGTTGCGAATAAGAAGAAGTAAAGGGGGTAAATGAAGTTGGCGAAAAGAAAAGTAGCTGCGACTCGTACTCGTCGCCGTGATCGCAAAAACATTGAAACTGGTGTAGCTCACATCCGTTCTACGTTTAACAACACCATCGTAACTATCACTGACCCGCACGGAAATGCAATTTCTTGGGCTAGTGCTGGTGGCCTTGGTTTTAAAGGTTCCCGTAAAAGCACTCCGTTCGCTGCACAAATGGCTGCTGAGCAAGCTGCTAAAGCGGCAATGGAGCATGGTATGAAAACTGTTGAAGTTATGGTTAAAGGGCCAGGTTCCGGTCGTGAAGCTGCCATCCGTTCCTTACAGGCTACTGGATTGGAAGTTAACATGATCAAAGACGTAACGCCTATTCCTCACAATGGTTGCCGTCCACCAAAACGTCGTCGTGTATAATTTGGCAGCAAGTCGCATAAACTAGCAGTTTAAAAAGTTATACACCTGTGCATACTATTATAATATGATAAAAACAGGTCTGTGCTTTGGTTGCGATTTACTGGTAACCGCCAAAGGGGAATTCCGGTCGTGGACCTTGAGACCCGTCCGGAATTTTCGACGTTTTGAAGGAGGGTTTGTTTGATGATCGAAATAGAAAAGCCAAAGATCGAAGTGGTAGAAGCAAGTAACGACTCTACCTATGGCAAGTTTGTGGTAGAGCCTCTGGAACGGGGATACGGTACAACGCTTGGAAACTCCTTACGTCGTATTCTGCTCTCTTCACTTCCAGGTGCCGCAGTAACCAGCATTGAAATCGATGGGGTTCTCCACGAGTTCTCCACGATCGAAGGCGTGGTAGAGGATACTACCCAGATCATCTTAAATGTCAAAACTCTTTCTCTCAAAATCCATTCGGACGAGGAGAAAGTGCTTGAGATTGACGCGGAAGGCGCCGGTGTCGTAACCGCTGCTGACATTCGCGCAGACAGTGATGTAGAAATTCTGAATCCGGACCTGGTTATTGCAACATTGGAAGAAGGAGCTAGTCTCCGTATTCGCATGGTTGCCAACCGCGGTCGTGGCTATGTGCCTGCCGATCAGAACAAACGCGCGGATCTGCCGATTGGCGTGATCCCGATTGATTCTATCTATACACCGATTACCCGCGTAAACTATCAGGTAGAAAATACGCGTGTAGGTCAAGTAACAAACTACGATAAGCTGACGCTTGAAGTATGGACGGATGGAAGTATTCGTCCGGAAGAAGCAGTTAGTCTTGGCGCAAAGATTATGACGGAGCATCTTAATCTGTTTGTAGGACTCACCGATGAGGCGCAGGAAGCCGAAATTATGGTGGAGAAAGAAGAAGACAAGAAAGAGAAAGTGCTTGAGATGACGATCGAAGAGCTTGATCTTTCGGTCCGTTCTTACAACTGCCTGAAGCGTGCCGGTATTAATACCGTGCAAGAGCTTACGCAGAAAACAGAAGAAGATATGATGAAAGTCCGCAATCTTGGCCGCAAATCGTTAGAAGAAGTGCAAGAAAAGCTCGAAGAGCTAGGTCTTGGACTTCGCAAAGACGATTAGGAACGATAGATTGTTTGTCTTAAGGAGGGAAAAGGAATGGCTTACTCTAAATTAGGCCGTAATAGCGCTGCTCGTAAAGCTCTGTTCCGTGATCTGGTAACGGACCTAATTATCAACGAGCGCATTGAAACAACGGAAAGCAAAGCGAAAGAAGTTCGCTCTATCGCTGAAAAAATGATTACGCTGGCTAAACGCGGTGACCTGCACGCTCGTCGTCAAGTAGCCGCTTTTGTGCGTAAAGAAGTAGCGGACAAAGAGACCAACCAGGATGCAATTCAAAAATTGTTTGATACTGTTGCACCTCGCTTTTCTGAGCGTCAAGGTGGTTATACTCGCATCTTGAAAATTGGGCCTCGTCGCGGAGACGGTGCACCAATGGTATACCTTGAGTTAGTTGAATAGTTAGTATTGGCGCAAGAAAGGGTGAGGATGAAATCACCCTTTTTTTGCATGGGGAAAGACAAGCATAAAAACTCGCCTGTTTTTTCTGCGGGGAAGCAGGGTACGTCTGCTTTCTCTAAACAGATCGCTGAGTAAGCGAAAAAAGGGCTGTATTTTTACGCTTGTCTTTCTAGCTTGAAGGGGAACGGAAAGAAAGCGGTGAGATAAATTTGGACGAGGCAATCATTCGGCTTGAGAATGTTTCCTTTTCTTATGAAGGCGCGGAGGAGAGAGCGGTACAGGGCGTTTCATTTGATGTGAAGAAAGGCGAGTTTCTTTCTATTATCGGACATAACGGCTCCGGTAAGTCGACGCTGGCAAAGCTGTTAAACGGTCTCTTGCTCCCTTCCGAAGGCAGAGTAGAAGTGGCCGGGATTTCGACGGCGAATGAAGAGCACATTTGGGAAGTGCGGCAGACGGTTGGCATGGTGTTTCAAAACCCGGACAATCAGTTTGTTGCCCCGACTGTGGAAGATGATATTGCCTTTGGTATGGAGAACATTGGCATTCCTCCTTCAGAAATGGAAGCAAGAATTCTGGACGCGCTTCATCAGGTGCATATGACGCAGTTCCGCACCGCTGAACCGAACCGTCTTTCAGGTGGGCAGAAGCAGCGTGTAGCTATTGCGGGTGCGCTTGCGATCCGGCCCAGGGTGCTTGTACTTGACGAGGCAACGGCTATGCTTGACCCGCGAGGCCGCCGGGAAGTGCTCGATGTAGTTCATCGAATGAACCGGGAGCAGAATATGACGGTTATTCAGATTACGCACTATCTGGAAGAAACATTGGAGAGCGACCGCATTCTCGTAATGGATGGTGGTATGCTGGTGGGCGAAGGAACCCCGGAGAGTGTATACCAGAAGGTGGATTGGCTGCGTCGTCTTGGATTGGACGTGCCATTCGCCAGTGACCTGCAATATCGCCTGCAACAAAAAGGTTTTCGTTTTTCGGCGTTAAAGCTGACGGGGGAAGGAGTGCTTGACAGCCTATGGACATCCGATTAGAGAGTGTGGGGTATACGTATTCTCCCGGCACCCCGTTTGCCTATCAGGCACTGCAAGGCATCTCCCTGCATATTCCCCACGGTCGCTATATTGCGATTATCGGGCATACCGGTTCCGGTAAGTCGACGTTAATCCAACTGTTAAACGGTTTGCTGCAACCTACGGAAGGTACGATGCAAATCGGAGAATTTACGCTGCCTGCAAAAAAGAAAAAAGGGCTGGAAAAACTGCGCCAGCAGGTAGGATTAGCGTTTCAATATCCCGAATACCAATTGTTTGAAGAGACGGTACGCAAAGATGTAGCGTTTGGCCTCGTCAATATGGGACTGCCTTCTGAGATGATTCCTGGTCGTGTAGACGCCGCCCTGCGCCTCGTTGGCCTCGATCCGCAAGAGTATGGCGAGAAGTCCCCTTTTGCGCTTAGCGGGGGACAGATGCGGCGTGTAGCGCTGGCAGGGGTGTTGGTGATGAATCCTGCAGTATTAATTCTCGACGAGCCTACTGCCGGGTTGGACCCGGCCGGTCACCATGCGATTCTGGAGATGGTCGCCCGTATGCATCAGGAGGAGAAGCGGACGACGATTCTGGTTACGCATAGTATGGAAGACGCCGCCTTATACGCCGATTACCTCTATGTGATGAACGAAGGACGGATATGGATGGAGGGGACTCCGCAGCAAGTGTTCCGGGACCCGGATAAGATTCGACAGGCAGGCCTGGATTTACCGGAGATTACACGTTTTATCTATCAGTTTAACGAACGGATTCGGATAAGCGGCAGCGAAGTGGCCCCTCTCCCGTTTGATATTTTTGATCCGGAGACGCTTGCGGATGAGTTGGCTCGGCGCTTTCCGCGAAAGGGGGGAAGCCGGAGGTGAGTTTTCTCAACTCGATACCGATCGGTCAATATGTACCCCGCGATTCGTTTTTACATCGATGTGATCCGCGCAGCAAGCTCTTATTTGTGTTTTTCTTTATTATTTTTATTTTCATGGCCAATACGCTGTATGCCTTTTTATTTGTGGCAGCAGTGGCGATTGTGGGCATCGCGATGTCCCGCATTCCGGTTATTTATGTTCTCCGGGGACTGAAACCGGCGCTCTGGATTATTCTCCTCACAGTTATATTACAGATTTTTACAAATAAAGAAGGGACCCTTCTCTTCTCCTGGAAGTTCATCGAGATTCATGAAAAAGGGCTGACGGAGGCGGCATTCGTGTCGGCCCGCATTATTTTGCTCATGCTGTCGGCATCCCTGCTTACGCTGACCACGTCGCCGATTCAACTGACGGATGGCCTGGAGAGCCTATTCTCGCCACTTCGTCGCTTTGGATTTCCTGCGCACGAGCTGGCGCTGATGATGTCAATATCGCTGCGCTTTATTCCGACGCTTCTGGAAGAGACGGACAAGATTGCAAAAGCGCAGATGTCGCGGGGAGCCTCTTTTTCCAGCGGCTCTATTGTGAAACGGATTAACGGCATCCTCCCCTTGATTGTCCCGCTATTTGTTCAGTCGTTCCGCCGTGCCGAAGAGCTGGCGTTTGCGATGGAGGCCCGGGGTTATCGGGGCGGAAAAGGGCGTACGAAGTATAGACAGCTCCGCTTCGGAAACCGGGATGCTGTGCTTTTGGTCGTTACAATTGCCATTGCAGTCGTTGTATGGCTGCTGCGTGCGTAGAGGAAAGGATGAACGTTACAAGCAATGGAATGGCGCAAGATTAAACTAACGTTTGGCTACCAGGGAACGGCATACTATGGTTTTCAGCGGCAGACAAACGGGCCGAGTATACAACAGGAGATTGAGAAAGTTCTGGAGCGTGTACTTCAGCATGAGACAACGATTGTGGCGTCCGGTCGAACCGACTCGGGTGTGCATGCAAGGGAGCAGGTAGCCCATTTCCGCACGACCAGTCGGATTCCGGCTGACCGGCTTATACCGGCCATGAATACATTTCTGCCGGATGATATCGTCGTGTTAAATGCAGAAGACGTTCCGATGGATTTCCATGCCCGCTATGATGTCGTAGAAAAGACGTATAAATACCGCATTTTGAACCAGCGGGTACCTGATCCGTTTATCCGGGACTGGGCGTATCAGGTGAAAGCTCCGTTGGATGTTGAAAAGATGCGAAAAGCAGCCGGGTATTTTGTCGGTACGCATGACTTCTCTTCGTTTTGCTGCGTGCGGACCAGGGTAGAAGATAAAGTGAGGACTGTCTATGAGGTGCGTATTGATGTGCAGAAGCGGGACGATTTTACACCGGGACAAGGAGTGGATATTTGGCTGACGTTCCGCGGTAACGGATTTTTGTACAATATGGTTCGTATGATGACCGGCGCTCTGGTCGAAGTCGGGAAAGGCCGCTGGGATGTGGAATATGTCAAGCAATTGCTGGATGCGAAAGATTCGAACGTGGGCAAGGAGAATGCGCCGCCACACGGGCTGTATTTGTGGAAAGTGAATTATGAGTAGAAGTAACCTGTCCCCTTCCGCCCGGCAAACAGGGCTTTTCCGTGCCAACGCGACCTGGTGTATAAAAAAATCTTGACTTCATTATCTAACATGTAGTACTATTTAATTCGGTATTTTAAAATCCCCACTAACGCCCCGAAAGTGTTGGTTTTTAAAATATATTGGTTAACGGAACATTTGTGAAATGCACGCTTTTTAGGAGGGAAAACAATGCGCACCACATACATGGCCAAGCCAAATGAAGTTGAGCGTAAATGGTATGTAGTTGATGCTGAAGGGCAAACGCTTGGACGTCTTGCCAGTGAAGTAGCAGCAATTCTTCGCGGAAAATTCAAACCTGAATTTACACCACACGTTGATGCAGGCGATTTCGTTATCGTAATCAACGCTGAAAAAATTCAATTAACCGGTAAGAAACTGACGGATAAGTTTTACTATCGTCATTCTGGATATCAAGGTGGATTGAAAGCAACTTCAGCAGGTCAAATGATCGCAACAAAGCCTGAGCGTATTATCGAGCTTGCGGTTAAAGGCATGCTGCCGAAAAACCGTCTGGGTCGTAAACTGATTACGAAGCTGAATGTATACGCTGGAACTGAACATCCACATCAAGCGCAAAAACCTGAAAAATGGGAATTGCGCGGGTAGTAAAAGGAGGGTAAATTCGTGGCACAAGTTCAATACTACGGAACAGGTCGTCGTAAAAACTCCGTTGCACGCGTTCGTCTAGTACCGGGTGATGGTCAAATCATCATCAACAAGCGTCCAATGGATGAATACTTTGGTCTTGAAACTTTGAAACTTATCGTAAAACAACCGCTCGTTCTTACTGAAACAGAAGGTAAGTACGACGTGCTCGTAAACGTAAACGGCGGTGGTACAACAGGTCAAGCGGGTGCAATTCGTCACGGTATCTCCCGTGCCCTGCTGGAAGCTGATCCGGAGCTTCGTGGTGCACTGAAATCCGCTGGCTTCCTGACTCGCGACCCACGCATGAAAGAACGTAAGAAATACGGTCTTAAAGCTGCTCGTCGCGCACCTCAATTCTCCAAACGCTAATTTTAGAGTCAATGTATACACACAACCAGGCCCGGTCCTTTTGGACTGGGCTTTTTACTTTTTTCTGTGAAAATCATGAGGAAAGAAGGAGGGGGAGAGGAAAGAAGATCCAGGGAAGAAAAAGGAATCTATTCTGTTCATGTATCAATCGACAAAAGAAGAGGCAATCCTATAATAGAGACCATAAGATAAAGCAAGGTGATCGTATGGAAAATAATATTGTCTCTTTTGAGAAGTATATCCGAGCACGGGATGAGAGGGTTCGAAAACGGGCGATAGACGGCATTGACCGGGAAGAAGTTCACCGGTATTATACGGGAATTATCGATGTTTCCATCCGCCATCTCACGCTGCTGCAGCGCTATTTCATCGAAGAGTATCTGGCCGAAATTATCGTCGGATTCTTCTTGCGGGGAGTGGACGCGAGCAAGCAGTACAGAACGGGAAGAACGACGGAGGATATCGAGCACAGCTACACGAAGGATCACTTCCTCGAAATCTACTCCCTTGCGAACGATTACCGGCTGTCCCGCCATATCGGTGAATGGGATCTGTACTCTGTATCCATCATAGCCGAAGATCTATCGCTCAAATGGTTCCGAAACGGTCTTGCCTATGGAAAAAGACAGCGAAAGTTAAAATTGCTTTAAAGTGAAGAAGGCGGGCTTCAAAAGTGAAGTTCGCTTTTTTGTATGTGACGAATAAACGAGGAGGTTGTACATATGTTTTAGTAAAAGGCATAGTGGGGGAGGAACGTGCTTTGCTAAAACGAAAAAAAATTTTATGGCTGGGAGCGCTCGTGCTTCTTGTAGCGTTGTTTACATATAACATGCCGTCAGACGATGAGTCGTGGTCTGCATGGTCCCTGCCGCTGTCCGGCAAAATTATTGTGATAGATGCGGGGCACGGAGGACCGGACGGAGGGGCGAAGAGCAAGGCCGGTTTAATCGAAAAAGATGTAACCCTGCCCATCAGCATGTATTTGCGCGATTTTCTGCAGGAGGCAGGAGCGCTTGTCGTTATGACAAGGGAAACGGATATGGACCTGGCAGAGCCTGGAACCAAGGGATTAAGCAAGCGGAAAACGGAAGATTTATTGAAACGGGCAAGAATGATTAAGGAAGAAGGGGCAGACTTGCTCATTAGCATCCATTTAAACGCGATTCCTTCGCCGCGCTGGTTCGGTGCACAGACATTTTATCCGCCTACGCTGAAGCAGTCTGCTCAGGTAGCCCACTTGATTCAGGATGAAATTAAACGAGTGATAAATAATACGGACAGGACCGCGAAAAAGTCGGATGATATTTATATCCTGCGTACGGCGGAATGCCCGGCGGCGCTGGTGGAGGTCGGATTTCTATCCAATGAGCAGGAAGCGAAGCTTATGGCAACTTCGCAGTATCAGAAGCAGATGGCCAATGCCATCTACCAGGGAATCCTGCGCTATTACTCCGGAGAAACTGTTGAAGATATGCAATAGACTTTGGATGAGAAAACGCAGAATGTTATAATGAGAGAAGCACGTCATATCGAAGAGGTGAAACATAGTGATTACAGAAGAGAAAGTATTGGAAGCATTAAAAGGGGTTGAAGACCCGGAGCTTCACCGTAGTGTGGTGGAGCTGGGCATGGTACGCAATATTAAGATTGACGGGAATAGAGTAGAACTGGACGTTATCCTGACGATTCAAGGCTGTCCGTTAAAAGTAAAAATTCAGGAAGATGTAGAGAATGCGATTAAAGCGCTGGGAGGAGAAGAGGTTGTTGTTCATTTCGGATCGATGACGGATGAAGAGCGCGCACGTGTAGCTGCAATGATTCGCGGCGACAATGCAGGACCTTCAGCTTCCGCTCCGAATGGCGGAACCGTACAGGGGCATGGTGCAGGCCTTCAGCAGGTTTCTCCTCTGCTTGGGCCGGATTCGAAAACTCAATTTATCGCGGTTACCAGTGGTAAAGGTGGTGTAGGTAAATCAACCGTTACGGTTAATCTCGCCGTTTCCCTGGCTCGTATGGGCAAAAGAGTGGGCGTTATTGACGCAGACATTTATGGTTTTAGTGTACCGGATATGATGGGGATTACGCAGCGTCCGGTCGTTATCGACAATATGGTGATGCCGGTCCAGCGTTTTGGCGTCAAAGTCATTTCTATGGGCTTCTTCGTGGAGGATAACTCGCCCATTATCTGGCGTGGTCCCATGCTGGGCAAGATGCTGCGCAACTTCTTCAGTGAAATTCATTGGGGCGAGCTGGATTACATGATTCTGGACCTGCCGCCGGGAACCGGTGATGTGGCATTGGACGTGCACCAGATGATTCCGCAGAGCAAGGAAATTATTGTAACGACTCCGCACCCAACTGCCGCTTTCGTTGCGGCGCGTGCTGGCGCGATGGCGATCCGTACCAATCACGAAATTCTTGGTGTCGTTGAAAACATGTCTTATTACATTAATAAAGACGGTGAGAAGGATCCGATTTTCGGCAGCGGTGGTGGACAGAAGTTAGCGAAAGAACTTCAAAGCGAATTGCTGGTGCAGATTCCGCTTGGACAGCCGGAGCCGATGCGTGATGAAGAACGTTACGGTCCTTCCGTATATCAAGAAAGTGAAACAATCGGCAAAATTTATATGGACCTGGCTAAAAAGGTTGACCAAAAAGCCAGCGTTACCGCATAGTGCAGAATACCATAGAATAAAAAAACGGAAGGGAGGAAGTGGCCTCCCTTCCGTTTGCTTTTGCAAGAGCGGTCATGGGAGTGGAGAGTTATTGTCCGCCTCCGCCACCACTGCCGCCCTGTCCTCCTTGTCCTCCCTGTCCGCCTCCACCACCATTGCCGCCTTGCTCTTTGGTTTTGTTTGGTTCAGGCCTAATCATCTGCTCCTGCGCTTTATGGGCGATATCGATCATTTCAAGGCGAAACATAGGGCTTTGGAGAGATTCTTTCATAACATTCATCGTTTGTTGGCGGTATGCGGGACCTTTCATTGTCTCTAATACCATCTTTTGATACTCAGGGTCCTTCATAATATTGAGCATCATCTTTTGATACTCAGGATCCTTCATTAAGTCTTTGATGAGTTTTTTATTTTCTTCCTGCATGGCTTTAGCCATTGAGCTTGCGAATTTTGGATCCTGCATCATTTCTTGCACCTGAATTCTTGTCTCTCCGCCTCCTGCATTTCCTCCACCCTGAATACTTTGTGTGGACATACGTCCCCTTTGCATCGCTTCTCTAATTGCCCTCTGGCCTTCTCTTGTCTTAAGGATGTCGACAACCATATGCTTGGTCTCGTTGTAGTTTGTCGAAGCCGATTTTTCTCTTTGCTGATTTCCGCCGCCACAGCCGGTAAGGAGAGTGATAATCAGTAGAACACAGACCAATGTGTAGCTTGTGGAAACTGTAAAGCGTTTCATGCCATTCTCCCTCTTTTCTCGATTGGTGTAGTTATTTCTTAGCATGCGAAAGGATGGGCTGCTTTATCCTTGTTGTATCGGAGGAGAGGATGGTGAATAGTGGACTGACTGGATTTTGTGGCAAATGCGCGAAACTGCTGGTGTTTTTATAGGGCCGTTGGTACAATCATAGAGGGAAAAGAGGAAGTATGGGGGTATATTAGTGACATTACGGAAGTGGTCTTTTCTTTTTTATACAACGCTTCTTATTGGAGCGTTGGGTGCAGTCATCTCAGGTACGATTATCGGACAGGAGAAGATGGACGGTGGATTTGCGAATTTTGGTATGGGGCTTATCGGCAGTTTGATTGCGGGTCTTATGTTCAGTGTTATCAGTCAGATGGGCTTCTTCGCTTATTTGACGCT
Organism: Aneurinibacillus sp. UBA3580; assembly: GCF_002375825.1. NCBI lineage: Bacteria > Bacillati > Bacillota > Bacilli > Caryophanales > Paenibacillaceae > Aneurinibacillus > Aneurinibacillus sp. UBA3580. Next base: position 2,720 of record NZ_DFMZ01000095.1, on the reverse strand, counting down.
GAATTATCTGGCTTTGAGTGTGCTAAGAAGAAAAAGCCTTTGGTTGGGAATACAGGTTATTTTAATCGTGCTCGTATTCGTAGATTTTGTAATATTAAGGCATGATATTTTTGCGAAGGAAGAGCCTGTTCTTGGGTTTGTATGGCTGCCGCTCGGTTTGCTGGCTTACGCGGCTGTAGTGGCTTACTTTAAGGTGAAGGCGACCAACGCTTCCGCTTGGATTCCAACAATGTTTTTTATGTTTGTGGTAACAATTCTTGAATGGGTCCCGGCTCTGCAGGAGAATAATGTAAAGTCTATGATAATGATGATTGTGCCACTTCTGTTGTGTAATACATGGCAGATTATGCAGCTCCATCGTATTCTGCAAAAAAAGGAAAGCCCGGCGAAGTAATCGCCTGGCTTTTTTGCAGGATAGGAAAGCCCGGCAATGGTCTCTCTCCTGGAGGTACCCGGATGTTTTGTCAGTCCGACCGGAGGGACACAAAGCGGCCGCTTGTCTTCTGTGCGGAAAAAACATGAGCAGCAACGCCGGCGAGTTTTTCTTAGTTTACTGAACTTCTTTTGTATTAACTTTTGTGCCGGCCATTAGTTCGGAAACTGTAACAAACTCATAGCCTTTGCCTTGCAGCTGATCAATGATGGCAGGAAGCGCCAGATGTGTTTGTTTGCAGGAGTCGCTGGCGTGCATAAGCACAATGTCGCCCGGATGTGCTTTTTCCACTACATTTTTGACGATTTGCTCCGTACCAGGGTTCATCCAGTCTTTGGAGTCCGTATCCCATTGAACGACTGTATAGCCCATTTTGTCCGCGATCCTAAGGACGCGTTTGTCGAAATCACCGTTTGGCGTGCGAATCAGCGACGGAGCAGTACCGGTTAAACCTTTCAGGATTTCGTGAGCTCTTCCGATTTGTGTCTGGATTTCTTCGTCGGTTAAGCTGCTGTAGTTGACGTGTTTATGACCGTGTGAACCGATTTCATACCCCATGTCTTTGATGCGTTTGACGAGCTCAGGGTGGCTCTCGCTCCAGGGGGAAGAGAGAAAGAAGGTTGCTTTTTTTACGCCTTTTTTCTCAAGAACATCGAGAATGGGACCGGTCCGTTCCTCTCCCCAGCTGATATCAAACGTAAGCGCAAGTTTTTTCTCCCTCGTGTCCACTTTGTAAATGGCGGACGGTTCGTTTTTTCCGGATGTAAAAATCGAGATATTATCCCTCTCCGCCCAGGCTATACCTATAGCGAATAAAGCGGCGGTAAAAATAATAAGATACTGCTTAAGACGTCTGGCGTTTACGATCCAAAACAAAATTACACCTCCTCACAGGCTTAATCCTTGTCCATTACATATGTATGCGAGTGAGACAAGGATATGCCTGCGGAACAAAAGGAATGCATAGAAACGAAATGTGATATTATCAAGAAGGAGAAGCTGCACAAGAAAGGGGAACAGATAGACGAATGATACAAAGACTGGGAAACATTGTCCGTCAGAATAAACGATATATCTGGATTGGTGTGGCGTTAATGCTGTTAGGAGTTTTTTTCGGATATACAAACGCTGAGGCAATTAAGCAGTTGGCGAAGCAAATGATGGATAGTATTCAGCGTATCGCCAGAGATATTAGTGAAACAAATAACCCCCTGTATACATTCTGGGTGATTTTTGAGAACAACGTAATGGCCGCGTTCAGTATGGTGGGGCTCGGCATCTTTTTCTTTGGTTTGTATCCGGCACTGGGTTTGTTTACAAACGGAATTTTGCTTGGATTCCTGCTTAAGGTATATGCCAGTGGCGGGGTGAGTCCATTAAAAATTTTGGTGGCTGGCATATTGCCTCATGGCATCATCGAGCTTAGCGCCATTATTTTCGCTTCAGCGATTGGGATTAAGCTGGGTGTTTTAACATACGATTGGATAGTCAGCTTATTTGTCAGAGAGCGGCGATCCGCTGTAAAAGCACGCTTTAGCGAATTGCTGCGGGATTTACCGTTGATTGTGGGAACGATCGTAGTCATGCTCTTTTTAGCAGCTGTAATTGAAAGCACGGTTACACCCCTGCTTATCCAGAACTTTATGGGACAGGATCTGGATATTATGAAGCAAGTATTCAAATAATGCTGCGGCAAGCCCTGGCTTCGCCGTGGCTTTCTTTTTGTTTTAAGGAGTATAAACACCAATAAAAATTGGAAATATAATCCCAGGTTTATATTGAGAGAAGAGGGATAATCATGATGGGCTTTTTATTTTCTGCACGCGAATGCTCAGAGATTAAATACTTAATTCGTAAGGAGCTTGAAGAAGTGTTATTTGATTTGAGTGACTATCGCACAGATGAAATGGTACGTAAAGCAATGGAGCAGCGCTATCATATACTTTTTAAAATGTATGCCCGGTTTGTATCGCCAAAGGAGCTAACAAAATATATTCGAAACAAGAAGTACAAATAAAATGTTAATAAGGTATTGACGCTGCATTTCTATATGTGATATATTCTTTCTTGTCGCTGCTGAAGTAGCGCATAAGCTTCCGAAGAAAAACAACACGAAAATTTTTTAAAAAAGTGTTGCTTTCTGAAGTGGAATTTGATAAAATATAAAAGTCGCTGATGATAAGCGACAGAGTAATAAAGTCCCTTGAAAACTGAACAGTGAAACTCGATTGTGCGCGAGTAAAACAACCCATAAAAGTGTAGTAAATGCTTTTATGGAGCCCGAAAC
>NZ_DFMZ01000044.1:35437-40001 GCF_002375825.1 Aneurinibacillus sp. UBA3580 | reverse complement strand
TCTCTTTTCCTTCGTACCACAAGAGTCAGCCGCTCTTCTCTGCATTTTCATGTCGGGGTTGTGGCTGAGACGCCATGGTAGTTTTCTGTGAAAATCACGCAGAAAGAAGGAGAAGGAAAGAGGAAATGAGAGCCAGGGAAGAAAAAGGCGTTCGCCTTTTTCCCCATTGAAATCATCCTCTCGTTCTTTTCTCTCTTTTCCTTCGTACCACAAAAGTCAACCGTCCTTCCCATGATTTGATTTTAAGACGTGGGTCGTCCACCAGCGCCTTAAACATTGTCACAAGCATTCACAATTTTGACACATTCGACAAAAATAGAAGACGCTTTCACGAAATATACTCCTATCGTTTGACAAAATCTACATACCTGACATGGGATAATAGGTAGCGTAATTTCTATCCCAAATACATGCCAAACGGAGGTTGTTATGAAAGTGGAATGTCCATTGTGTCACAATCAACAGCGCACAGCCAAAGCAGAATTGATGGGAGACATTTGCGAGACATGCGGCGATATCGTTGAGTTCGGGTATCTCTCCTTTCCCGCTTACCGACTGGAAGAGAAGGAGCCTGTCGTCGGCGAACCCAGAACCCATATGGAGGCTCACGGAGTAAGAAGAAAGATGGCTGTCGGTTAGTCGGCAATGAGGTATAGACTCACACTCTAATAACCTTCACAACAATAGATTGCAAACGCAAAAGCCCTTCCTATTACTCACGGAAGGGCTTTTACTTCGGACAAGATTGGCGTCTATATCTGCACCCCCAAAAGCACATCCACACTCTCTCGGAATTGATCTACGCTCTCCGGCGTCGTCTGCACAGAAATCAGCGTCCGTTACCTTCCCCTTTATAAAATTCATGTAGCTCTCATCCAAAAAATCCGGTTATCATGAAAAAAGACCTATATAATATGCCTGTATCAAGTGAAGCACAACGGGCGAAACGGAATACGAATACATAATTCTGATGATAAAGAGAGGTTAACCAGATAACAAAACAAATATACAAGCAACCTGCAGCGAATAATCCGTGAGCCGCTGCTGTATAGGGAGATTATGGTATACTGTCTCTTATAATCGTTCTCACAAAATTGGAAGGAGTAATTCGAAATGAAAGCATTCATCCACCACGGGTTGCCGGGATTTGAAGGAGCTGCATATAGGGACATGCCAGAGCCGACAGCCGGTCCGGGTCAAGTGCGTATTCGTTTGAAAACAGCCGGCCTAAATCGTCGCGATCTCCGTATCTTGCATGCGGGCAAAGAGGGGGACCCACCCATCATCTTAGGTTCTGACGGTGCCGGGGTGATTGATCAAATCGGTCCAGATGTTCATGGTATTCACCAGGGTGATGAAGTGATCATCAATCCGACGCTTCATTGGTTCAAAAACACACCGGCGCCTCCACCGAATTATGAAATCCTTGGCTCACCGACACACGGGACGTTTGCGGAGTTCATCGTCATCTCCGCCGATCAAGTGGAGCCGAAGCCATCATACCTCAGTTGGGAAGAGGCCGGCGTCCTGCCGCTTTCTGCATTGACGGCCTATCGCGCTTTGTTTACTCGCGGCCGGGTACAATCCGGACAGACGGTATTCATTCCGGGCGCGGGCGGCGGCGTGGCGACCTATCTTGTTCAATTTGCAAAGGCGGTGGGGGCACGCGTCTGTGTCGCCTCCCGTAGCGAGGAAAAACGGCAGCATATCCGTAAACTGGGAGCCGACGTCATCATTGAAACCGGGCAGGATTGGCTGGAAGCGTTAGAGGGTGACAAGGTCGATCTCGTAATCGACAGCGTGGGGGCGGCTACATTTGACAAGTGCCTCACTATCTTGAAGCCCGGTGGCACTCTTGTCACGTTCGGCGCTACAGCCGGCGATGAGATTCAACTCAACCTTCGTTCCTTTTTTTACGGACAGTTTAACTTGTTAGGCTCGACGATGGGGAGCCAGGAAGAATTTCGAGAGATGCTCCAATTTATTACAAAGCACCAGATTCGTCCAGTAATCGATCAATACTTTCCTCTATCAGAAGCGCGGCAAGCCCTGCATCGATTACAAGAGACCCATAACTTCGGAAACATCGGTCTTCACATTAGCTAGAGGCTTTAAAAACCTGAGAAACCGTCCCGCCTTCATATGCCGTAGCATCAGAAGACAGACAGCACTGCCTTACGTTCAGTAAACACAAAGCAGCCGACATTATGAATCGGCTGCTTTGTGTTTACTGTATTTATTGTATTTTTTAATAAAGGACCTCTCCCGGACTCAGAAGAGATTTGTTCTAGATCGCCCTATTTAATAGATGCGGCGCTGTGTCCCATGTACGTCTCTCTTCTTCAGTACCAGCAGGTATTCTACATGATGAGTAAACTGTTCGAGATGGCGATCCAATTCGGCCGATTCCTTCGGCTTATGCCCCACTGCCCGGTACAATTCAACGTGCCATGCATGATAACAGCTCCAGCCATGGTGCCACCTGATTAGCAGCCATCGCTTCATCCCTCTGTTTCCTTCTGTGCGATTCTTTTTATTTGCTTAATTGCCACATAATCCGATATGTCCAACAGTTCATTAGCCCACTGCTCTGCTTGTCTCTGTTCCGTTTGCAGCGTTTTGACCAACTCGCTGAAAAGAGGATCCACTCTCATTCACTACCTTTTCTACAGATTCGTTGATAATATCCGCCTTCGCGGAAAACCGGCAGATTTTATCGATATTCTCTCTATCGTATGCGGCAATTGCTCGAACCGTTCCTGTGTACTCGCCTATTTTAAAGGATTGCCTTCTTTGTAATAAAAAGAAGGGTTAAGCATAACAAAGAAGATATGAACATTTTTATACCCATGCTCGCTTAGGATATCGTGAAGCACGGAAGCCAGAGCGTCATGTATTTCCTGCGCTCTTTGGAACATGAATATTTCTAGGGATAAAGGAGTTTCCGTTATAGTTTCAACAGTGAGTAGTTCAATTTTTATAATCTCTTTCGGGATGCTCACAATACGGGAAAACTTTTCTATCACTTCGGGAGAAATCTTTTTCAGAAAATCTTTTTCAAATCCTTTAAAGCGTAAAAATGGCACTCTTTTCTCCTTCTTCCTGTCCATTCAGTTTGTTCATCAAATTCATTATACAACTTTTCAGGTTAAGTTTATATAACAAAAAGCGGCCTGCATTCGTAACAGGATATCGAGTGCCATTGGAAACGTGTATAGAGAAAGAGGTTGATACAAAAATCATCCTTTTACCGCTTACTTATGACACAAAAAAAGGCACCCATGCTTTGGTGCCTTTTTCATTACCAGTTCAAATCCTCTACAAAAGAATTTCTTCAATAACGAAAACCATTCCTTTGATCTCTTCTCTCTTTTCCCTCCATTACGATTTTTTTACGAAGAAGCGGTATACGCCGTTGTCTTCTTCCATCTTCAGCAGTTCATGATTTGTTTGTTTAACCCAGCCCTGAAAATCGTTTACCGAGCCTTTATCGGTCGTCTCTAACGCCATAATCTGACCGCTCGCAAGGCCGTCGATCGCTTTTTTCGCTTTGACAATCGGCATCGGGCAGGATAGCCCTTTGGCGTCTACTACGATATCTGCATTCATATATACTCTCCTCCTTACTTAATTATTTGCTTGTTTCTCTATCGGACCTTCCCATCCTAACATGCCGGGCATCACATTTTTCGCTTGTTTGAACCCTTTTTCCGTCAGCAGCTGGCACGCCATATCGCTCCGGTTCCCCGTACGGCAGACAACATAAATTTCCTCATCTTTGTGCGGGGCAAGCTCGGCCAGCCGCTCCTCCAATTGGCTAAAGGGAATCAGCTTAGCACCTGGAATATGGCCAAATGCATATTCCATTGGCTCACGCACATCGAGAATGACCGGCTGCTCCATGAGTTTGCTCTGCAATTCATCATTCGATACGATATCCGGATGTTTTTTCTCCGGTTTTGCCTCCTCCGGATCGGCTTTCCGGATATAATGTTTAAATGTCCCGTCTTCCTCTACGGTGCCGAGGAACTGGTGCCCGGTGCGGATCGCCCAGCTTTTCACATCCGCTACCGAACCCCGATCTGTGGCGACGATTTCCAGCACTTTGCCGGCCTCCATCTCTTCTACCGCTTTTTTCGTCCGGACAATCGGCATCGGACAGGACAGCCCTTTGCAGTCCAGCGTTTTATCCACGGTATATGCACTCATTGTATCTCCTCCTCATTGTATTTTTGCCGCATTTTTTTAGAATGTCAGCGTAACGTCGGCATCATATGCAAAGTCCAGGAAGGTTACAGCTCCACCTACTTCAATACCATCGACAAAATCTTCTTTCTTCAGGTTCATGACGTCCATTGTCATCTGGCAGGCGATTACTTTTACGCCCATTTCCAATGCCATGTTCAATAGTTCCGGAATGCTCGGCACGTTCGCTGCCTTGAATCCTTCTGCAAAGTGTTCTTTGCCTGTCGGCATCGGCAATTGGGTATGCGCATCTTTATGGATAAGATTTAAACCTTCGAATGTGAAGAAAATGGCTACTTCCGCATCGGTTGCGGCAGCC